>NZ_DBFZUT010000061.1:0-19542 GCF_048519415.1 Faecousia sp.
AGGCGGAGATGTAGCACACGAAGAGCACGGCCGGGCCGAGCGCAAAGATGGACCACATGGCATTCGGGTTCTCCATCATGTTGGCCAGCTGCTTTGGGATGATCAGCATCAGCGCCGAGCCGATGATCCCGATGGACAGGAAGGCCATGAGGGAGACGCGGTAGATCTGCCGCACCTGTTTGCCGTTGTTCAGCGCGCGGGCCTCGGAGATCATGCGGCTCATGGCGACGGGCAGGCCCGTCGTGGAGATCATGAGCAGCACGGTGTAGATGTCATAGGCCGTGGTGAAATAGCCGTAGTTTGCCTCGCCGATGAGGCGGTTGAGCGGGATTTTGAAGAACATGCCGATGACCTTGACGATCATCGTCGCCAGCGACAGCACCGCCGCACCGGCCAGGAAATTCTGCTTCTTCGTTGTCTTTTCTTCCAACATTCATCCGTCCTTTCCGTTGGGATCAGCTGCGCGCTTCTTCGAAAATGCGCGGCATGACGTAGCCGGACAGCTCGCGCACGACGCTGTCGAGGTCGATCGTCGGATACTTGCCCGCAGCATAGAGCACCTGCCCGCGCACCATGGTCATCACGACGTCGTGGCCGGAGGCGGCATAGACGAGATGCGACATCACATTGTGGCACGGCATGAGATGCGGCGACGTGAAGTCGAGCAGCACGAGGTCGGCATCCATGCCGAGCTTCAGCATGCCGCACTCGGCCTCGCGGCCCTGCGCGCGCGCGCCGCAGGCCGTCGCCATCATCAGCACGGCCTCGACCGGCAGCGCCTTCGGGTCGCCGGACGTCACCTTGGCCATGAGGGCCGCGGCCTTCATCTCCTCGAACAGGTCGAGGTTGTTGTTCGACGCGGACGAGTCCGTGCCGAGGGCCACGTTCATGCCCGCCTTGACCATCTCCGTCACGGGGGCGCAGCCGGAGGCGAGCTTCAGGTTCGAAACAGGGCAGTGCACGGCCGTCACGCCGCGCTTGGCCAGCAGGCGCATGTCCTCCGGCGTGACCCAGACGCAGTGGGCCGCAATGGCGCGCGTGTCAAAGACATAGTGGCAGTCGAGCACCTGCGCGGGCGTCAGGCCGTTGCGCTCGAGGCACTGTTCGTGCTCGGCCTTCGTCTCGGACAGGTGGACGTGCATACCGACCTTCTCGTTGATGGCAAATTCGCTCAGCGCGTCCCAAAGGCGGTAGTCCGAGGTATATTCGCCGTGCACGGAGGCCTCGATGCGGATGCGGCCGTTGTCATAGCCGTCCCACTTTTCCTTCAGGGCGACAAGCTCGCGGCAGGCGGGGTGCGTTTCAAAATCGAAGTCCTCGCCGAACAGTGTCGCGCCGCGGGCAATGTTGGCCTTGATGCCGGACTCGGCCACGGCCTCGGCGATCTCGTCGCAGAAGTTATACATATCCGAGATGGATGTCGTGCCGAAGCGGACGCACTCTGCAATGGACAGCAGAGCGGCTGCCTTGGCGCTGCGGCCGTCGAGCCGGTCCTCATGCGGGAAAATATAGTCGTTGAGCCAGCTCGAGAGCTCGACGTCGTCGGCATAGCCGCGCAGCACGGACATCGGCAGATGCGTGTGGCAGTTGATGAGGCCGGGCATGAGCACCATGCCCTCACCGGGAACAAGGCGCTTTGTCTTCTCCTTGGGGGCCTCGCGCGCGAGATAGCTGATCTTGCCGTCCGTTACGCCGAGGTAGGCGTCAAAGTAGACGTGCATGGCCTCGTCCATGGTCACGATCGTCACATTGGAAAATAAAGTGTCCATAAATTTCCTTTCCGTGCCTCACAGCAGGCGGAACGCCGCGTCCTTCTGAGCCAGAACGTCGTCGATGCGCTCGAGATACTGCTGCGGGAATTTGGGATTGTGGAAGCGCTCCAGACGGCCGTCGGGCAGGTTGATCTTCGTCATGGCCCCGCCGCCGAGCGACACGATGGAATGCATCTCCTCCATCATATAGATGTTGTAAAGTCCGGCCGTGCCCGGGCGGCACCAGCCGATGTTCTCAAAGCTGCCGGACATGTATTTCTGCCGGTAGAGATAGTAGGGCGTGTAGCCCGCCGCGCGGAGCGAGGTCTCCGCTCCGGCCAGCATCTGCGCCACATCGTCCGCCGAGGGGAGCTCCATCCGCTCGGCATAGAGGTCCGCGCCCTTTTTGAGGGCCAGCGTGTGGACGGTCACGTTCTCCGGGGCCAGCGCCAGCACCTGCCGCAGCGAATCGGCAAACGACTTTGGGTCATCGCCGGGCAGGCCCGCGATAAGGTCCATATTCACAGCGTCATAGCCCGCTGCGCGCGCCGCCTCATAGGCGGCCGCGGTCTGCGCCGCGGTGTGGCGGCGGCCGACCCGCGCAAGGACGGCGTCGTTCATGGTCTGGGGGTTGATGCTCATGCGGCCGCAGCCCATGGACGCGATCGTTTCGAGCTTTTCGGCATCGAGCGTGTCCGGACGGCCGCCTTCCACCGTATATTCTACCAGCTCTGTCAAGTCAATATGTGTCCGCAGCGCCTCCATGAGCCTGCGCAGCTGAGCCGCCGAGAGCGTCGTGGGCGTGCCGCCGCCGATATACAGCGTGCGGACCGTCCGGCCGGACGCGCGCAGCAGGTCGCCCGTGTGGGCGATCTCGCGCACCAGCGCGTCGAGATACGGCTCAAGCAGGCCGGAAAAGCGCTCGATGGACGAGCTGACGAAGCTGCAGTAGGCGCAGCGTGTCGGGCAGAACGGGATGCCGACATAGACGGACACGTCCTGCGGCCGCAGCAGCTGTGCTGCCCGCACCGTGGCCTCCGAGGCCTCGACGCACAGGCGGCTGCGCTCCGGCGAGACATGGTAGCGCGTGCGCAGGAGCTTTTCCGCCTCGGCGGGCGTTTTACCCTCCAGCAGGGCGCGCGTCGTGAGCTTCGTCGGGCGGACGCCGGACAGGCTGCCCCAGGCGGGCGGCTCGCGCAGGCACATGGCCGCCTCATAATAGGTGTTCTGCAGCAGACGGCGGCGCGCAGGCACGTCGGCCTCCGCCGCGCGCAGGCGGCGGCAGGCGCGGCCCGTTTTGCCGTGCAGCGTGATCTCGGCCGTGGCCGTGAGCCAGACCGCGCCGGTGTGCAGGGACGAAACCGCCCCGTCGCCGGAAAACGGCTCCGTCACCGGCTCCATCGGTTCCTCCGGGAACAGGGCGAGCTGGAGCTGCTCGACGGCATAGCGGTCGTCGTGGCCGCGCAGGAGCAGCTTCATGCCATCGCCTCCCGCAGATAGGGATTGTCCGCGCGCTCGGCTTCCAGCGTCGTGGCAGGGCCGTGGCCGGGCAGGACGGCATAGTTGCCGGGCAGCTCCGCCAGCCGCTTCAGACTCGCGCCCATCTGCGCCGGAACGCCGCCCGCCAGATCGACGCGGCCGCAGGAGCCCGCAAAAAGCGTGTCGCCGGAGAACAGGACGTTCTCGCACAGGAGGCACACGGAGCCGGGCGTGTGGCCCGGCGTCTCCAGCACGGTAAAGCGCAGGCTTCCGACCTCGACAGTGTCACCGTCGGCATAGGTGTCGGTGTAATACAGCGGCCCGGCCGTCAGGCGCTCGGGCAGGACCGTGTCCGCCTCGCACAGCCAGACGGGGCAGCGCGCCGCCTCCGCCACGCCGCGCACGCCGCCGACATGGTCAAAATGGCCGTGCGTCAGCAGGACAGCGCGGATGGTCAGACCGTAGCGCTGTGCCGCCTCCAGCACGCGCTCGGGCGTATAGCCGGGATCGATGACGGCGCAGACGCCGTCGTCATCCGCAGCGAGATAGCAATTGGTCTGGTAGCTGCCCAGCATCAGAGAATAGACCTTCATGGGATCCTCCTTTTCAGTCATCGGGCGAACGCATAGGGGACCCCCAGCGCGCCGGAATCGGTATAGGCCGAGACGCTGCTTCCGGCCTCGGTAGTGTTATCGTACGCTTCATCGACGTTCCGCTCCAGCGTGCCGCCGACGAGAACGCGTTTTCCGAATTTGGTTCGAAACAAATCCTTCCTATGGGCGCTTCTTTCTGTGTTGTGCTTACAGGGGCAACGATAAAGCGTACAAACCAATTGCATCTGTAGCGGCGTTCCCTGCGTAGGCCCACCGGGCGAGAGAAAATGTAGCGGCGCTCAGTGAGCGCCATAGGCAGTTGCGATTCCTTTGGCAGGGATTCCATGGCTTGAGATACCCAGATTTGTCATTGCGAGGTCCCGAAGGGGCCGTGGCAATCTCGGGAAGGCAGCTGCGATTTCGCCGATAGCTTCCCCACGATCCGACCGGGTACTGCGAGATTGCCACGGGCGCAAAGCGCCCTCGCAATGACAAGTCGGAGGCCATCACCATTTTAACGACAGCCTGTACCGGTCGGCAATGCAGCGCCGGGAGGGGCATGCCCCTCCCCTACAAGGCGGGTACGGTCGACGATGCTGCCCTATAACTTGCCAGCCTGCAAGGCGCTCACTGAGCGCCGCTACAGACGCAATCGGTGCATACTGTTTTATCGGCAGCCTGTGCATATCGGCGGTTCTCCGGAACGGCCGGGCTCAGCCTCTTCTCGGCTGGAGCAGCTCGTCCGTATCGAGCAGGATGGTGACGGGGCCGTCGTTTTCCGAGGCGACAAGCATATCGGCGCCGAACCGGCCGTGCTGCGGCTCAAAGCCGCGGCTGCGGCACTCCTGCAGGAACTGCTCATACAGCGGGACGGCCAGCTCCGGCAGAGCCGCGCCCGTGAAGCTCGGCCGCTTGCCCTTGCGGCAGTCGGCATAGAGCGTGAACTGGCTGACGACGAGCACCTGCCCGCCGATATCGGCGAGAGAGCGGTTCATTTTCCCCGCCTCATCGCAGAAAATGCGCAGGCCGAGTGCCTTGTCGGCCAGCTTTTCGCACAGCTCCGGCGTATCGTCCGGGCCGACGCCGAGCAGGATGAGCAGGCCGTGGCCGATCTCGCCCACGACGCTGCCCGCAATGGAAACGGAGGCGCTTTTTACGCGCGTGATCACAGCTCTCATCAGTTCTGCCCTCTTCTCACATCGATCACGCCGTCAATGGCGCGGATCTTCGTCCGGATGGTCTCCAGCTCCTGCACGTTGCGCACCTCGAACGTGGCGACGGTGCGCGCCTTTCCGGCAGGCATATCACGGCCGGAGAGCTCCGTGACCTTCAGCTTTGCCGCACTCAGCGCCGTGGCGATATCGAGCCAGATGCCGCTGCGGTCCGTGGAATCAATCTCAAATGTGGTGGAGAACGGCTTGTCCTCCGTGCTCCACGCGACCTTGACCCAGCGCCCTGCCTGCTTCGGGTCAGAGGCGCCGGACGCATTGCGGCAGTCGCGGCGGTGGATGGACACGCCGTAGCCCTTTGTGATAAAGCCGACGATGTCGTCGCCCGGCACCGGCGTGCAGCAGCGCGAGAACTTGATCATGCAGGAATCGATGTCCTCGACGATGACGCCGGAATCCTTGTGGCGGCCGCCCTTGCCCGGCTCGGGCTGCTTCTGCACCTCGCGGACGGGGGGCGCGGGCGTCTGGCGCGTAGCGCGGATGAGGTCGTCGCGGATGCGGCCGAAGGCCTTGGCCGCCGTCAAACCGCCGTAACCGATGGCGGCATACATATCGTCAAGGCAGTCGAACGACAGCTTTTTCAGAAGGCCCGGCAGCAGCTCGGCATCCTGCAGGACGGCGGGATTGACGTTTGCGCGGCGCATCTCGCCCTCGAAGCTCGCCTTGCCGTGCACGATGTTCTCCTCGCGCTTTTCCTTCTTGAACCACTGCTTGATCTTCGTGCGCGCGCCGTTGCTCTTGCAGATATTCAGCCAGTCGCGGCTCGGGCCCTTGGCCGTTTTCGATGTCAGGACCTCGACGATGTCGCCGTTGCACAGCTGCTGGTCATAGCTCGCGATGCGGTTATTGACCTTGGCGCCGACCATGGCGTTGCCGACGCCGGAATGGATGGCATAGGCAAAGTCGATGGGCGTGGAGCCGGACGGCAGGGACATGACCTTGCCCTTCGGCGTGAAGACGAAGACCTCGTCGTCGAACATATCGACCTTGAGGGAGTGGATATAATCCTCCGCATCGGAGTCCTGCTGCGTTTCCAGCAGGCGGCGGACCCACTCGAACTGCTTTTCGTCGCCGCCCGCGACGCCCTGCTTGTACTTCCAGTGGGCCGCGATGCCGTATTCCGCCGTCTCGTGCATCTCCCAGGTGCGGATCTGCACCTCAAACGGGATGCCCTGCTGACCGATGACAGTCGTGTGCAGGCTCTGGTACATGTTGGGCTTTGGCGTGGAGATATAGTCCTTGAAGCGGCCGGGGACCAGATTGAACAGGTCGTGGATGTGACCGAGGACGTTATAGCAGTCCGGGATGGAATCGACGATGACGCGGAACGCATACATATCGTAGAGCTCGTCGATCGTCTTGTTCTGGGCCTTCATCTTGCGGTAGATGGAATAGACATGCTTGATGCGGCCGTAGATGGAGCCGTGGATGCCCACGGCGGACAGGCGCGTGGTGATCTTGCTCTGGATGGCCTTCATAAAGGCGTCCGCCTC
Source organism: Faecousia sp. (assembly GCF_048519415.1). Classification (NCBI taxonomy): domain Bacteria; kingdom Bacillati; phylum Bacillota; class Clostridia; order Eubacteriales; family Oscillospiraceae; genus Faecousia; species Faecousia sp. The sequence goes on from NZ_DBFZUT010000061.1 coordinate 6,546, forward strand.
GGCCTGATGGGCGTTGAGATAGCGCATGATCTCGTTATAGCCCTCGGGATCGAGGTATTTGAGGCTGGTATCCTCCAGCTCCCATTTGATCTTCTGCATGCCGAGCCGGTGGGCCAGCGGCGCATAGATGTCCATGGTCTCACGGGACTTGGAGATCTGCTTGGCCGGGCTCTGGTACTGCATGGTGCGGGTGTTGTGCAGACGGTCGGCGATCTTGATGAGGATGACGCGGATGTCCTTGCTCATGGCCATGAACATCTTGCGCAGGTTCTCCATCTGCTGCTCCTCGAGCGTGGAGTACTCCACCCGCGTCAGCTTTGTGACGCCCTCGACGAGCGAGGCGACCGTCGGCCCGAAATTGCGGGCGATGTCGTCATAGGTCGAGTCCGTATCCTCGATGCAGTCGTGCAGCAGCGCGCCGAGGATCGCGTCCGTATCGAGGCCGATCTCCGCGACGATCTCCGCCACAGCCAACGGATGGATGATATAGGGCGAGCCGTCCTTGCGCTTCTGGTCCTTGTGCTTTTCGCGCGCGTAGTCCACGGCGCGGTCGATGAGGGCCATATCAACATTCAGCTTGCGCGCCGCGATGGTGCGCTTCATGCTGAGATAGTGTTCCTGAAAGGTTTCCATTCAATCACCTGCTTTGAGCTTGCGGAGCGTGCAGAACAGCACGCTGTTTTCCAGTGGGTTCGTCCGGTGCGGCACGATGCGCACCGCAATGGCGCTGCCGCTGCGCCGCAGAGACACAAGGCCGAGCTCGGCCAGGATCTCCAGGCAGGCAATGGCGCGGCGCGCCGCCTGCGGCCGGGGAGAGGACGCCGCGATCTGCAGGCAGAGGCGGTCGGTATTGTCCCGCAGCTCCGCGCCGCCGGGGGCCGCACGGCGGAGGAAGTTCCACACGCCGATGACGTCCTCGCGGTCCGGGGCCAGCGCCCGCAGCTCGTCGGGGCGCAGCGCCTCGTGCGCGCGGAAGCGGTCATAGAGCCGGGTCGGCTCGACGCGGCGCAGGTCGATGAGGTTGAGCTGCACCGTGCGGCGGCCGCGGAATTCGTTGATCTGCGGCGTGAAGGCCGCATCGACCCGGTCGCCGGGACGGAGCTTTGCCGACAGACGCCCGGCCGAGAAGAAAATGGCCTGCACGGGCGTGCCGTCCGGAGCCTGCAGACGCAGGCGCAGATGCTTGCCGCTGCCGACGGCCATGGCATGCTCCACGGTCAGGCCGCTCAGGCTGAGCACGGGCTTCGGGCAGCCCGCGCCGCATGGCTCGAGCTGCGAAAGGCCGCGGACGTTCTCCTCCGTCAGGAGGGACGCCTCGATCTCGCAGTCGACCTGCAGCGTAGCCTCCACCGGAGCGGACGCCGCATAGGCCGCGGCGCAGCGGCACATGGCCGCGCGGAAGGCGTCGATATTCTTCCGGGCGATCGTGAACCCGGCGGCAAGCTCATGGCCGCCGTAGCCCTCAAGCAGGCCGGAAAGCTCCGTCAGCGAGGCAAACAGGTTAAAGCCGCCGTAGGAGCGGGACGAGGCCTTGCCGCGTTCGCCGTCCAGGCAGATGAGGAACGTCGGGCGGCAGAATTCCTCGGAAAGGCGCGAGGCCACGATGCCGACGACGCCCTGATGCCAGTGCTCACCCGCCAGGACAATCGCGCCGTCCGGTGCGCCGTGCAGGCGGCTGACGGCCTCACTGTAAATTTCGGATTCGATGGTCTGCCGCTCGCGGTTCAGGCGGCAGAGCGTTTCGGCCAGCCGGTCGGCCTCCTGCGGGTCCTGCGTCAGAAACAGGCGCACGGCCAGCTCAGCCTGCTCCATACGCCCGGCGGCGTTGACACGCGGCGCGAGTATATAGCCGATGGTCCCGGCAGTGATCTCCTGCTCCTCGCAGCCGCAGGCATGGATCAGGGCGCGCAGGCCCAGCCGCTGCGGCTGGCGCAGGGCCTCGAGGCCCATGACGACAAGGCGGCGGTTCTCGCCCTGCAGCGTCATAACGTCTGCAATCGTGCCGAGGCAGATGAGATCGCAATAGCGCCGGGCGACGCCGTCCTGATCGCCGCTGAGCGCAGCGGCCAGCTTGAAGGCGATGCCGACGCCGGAGAGCATCGTGTGCGGATACGTCCGGTCCGGCCGGTGCGGGTCCACAACGGCCGCGCACTGCGGCAGCTGCTCCTTGCACTCATGATGGTCCGTGACGACGAGCGTCACGCCCAGCTCCCGGCAGAGCTCGGCCTCCTCCAGCGCCGTGATGCCGCAGTCCACCGTGATGATGAGCCGCACGCCCTGCGCATGGAGCTGGCGGATGGCCCCGGCGTTCAGGCCGTAGCCCTCCTCGAGCCGTCCGGGGATGTGGACGACGCAGTCCGCACCCATGCCGCGCAGAAAATCCGTCAGCAGGCAGGTGGCCGTGATGCCGTCCACGTCATAATCGCCGAACACGGCGATGCGCTGCCCGAGCTGCAGCGCCTGCCGCACCGTCTGCACGGCGCGGTCCATCTCCCGCAGGAGAAAGGGGTCAAACAGCGGCGCGTCCGCGCACAGCAGCTCCTGCGCCTGCTGCGGAGTCCCGCAGCCGCGCCCGGCCAGCACGCGCGCCGTCAAAGGCGAATAGCCCGCCTGCTGCAGCGCATCGACCGCGGCGCTGTCCGGCAGGGCGGTGTTCCAGATTCCGTACTTCACACCAGATACACATCCTGATCAGGGCCACACCGCATCCCGGCATCTTCGGTCTTCGCCGGATGCTCTCGCTGAATTGTGCGGTGCTTCCTTAAATTCTTTTTCATCTTCTCATTATAGCAAACTTTCCTCCGGCATACAATACAACTGTGCAAAAAAGCTCTTGAAAGGGAGGAAGCCGCCATGCGCCGCCGGAAAACCGCCGTCCTGCTCGTGCTGACGGCCCTGCTTGCCGCCGGGTTCCTGCTGTGGGGAAACTGCAGTCTGCAGACGACCGAGACCGCACTCGTCTCCCCTGCCCTGCCGCCCGCGTTCGACGGGCTTCGCATCGTGGAGCTGGCTGACCTGCACGGCCGCGTGTTCGGCCGGGGCAGCCGCCGCCTGCTTGCGGCCGTGCGCCGGGCGGAGCCGGACCTCATCTGCATCGACGGCGATCTGTTCGACGAGCACACGGACCTTGCCATGCTGCCGCCGCTGCTGCGCGGTCTGTGTGCCATTGCGCCCGTGTATTATGTGACGGGCAATCACGAATGGCGCGTGCCCGGCCTGCGCGGCATTCTGGCGCAGATGCGCGCCTGCGGCGTGACGGTGCTGCAGGATGACTGGCGCGTGCTCCGGCGCGGAGAAGACGCGCTCATCGTCGCCGGAACGGACGACCCGTGCGGCCCGGCGGAGCGCAAAACGCCTGCGGAGCTGATCGCGGATATCCGCGCGGAGGCCGGAGAGGCCGCCTTTCTCCTGCTGCTGGCGCACCGTAACGACCAATTGCCGCAATGGAGCGCTCTCGGCGTGCAGGCCGTACTGGCCGGGCACTGCCACGGCGGCGTCGTGCGGCTGCCGTTCGTGGGCGGGCTGTTCGGCACGGACCGGCGGCTGTTCCCCGCATGGGATGCCGGGCTTTACCGGCAGGGCGAAACGGCCATGTATGTCAGCCGCGGGCTTGGCTATACAAACGTGCACTTTCGCCTGTTCAACCGGCCGGAGGTCGCGGTGATCGTTCTGCGCCGGGGCAGCCCTGCAATAAATTCGTAAACATATCGTAAATATTCCGGGGAAAGGGTTGTAAATCCGCCTCACCGCATTATAATTGTTCTCAGGTGATAACTATGTTCCGACGTTTGGGCGCAAGCATCCGCAAATGGATGTACGGCCGCTACGGTTCTGATCAACTGAATATGCTCCTGCTGGTGCTGGCCGTCATCCTGAGCCTCACCAACACCATCCTGACCTACGCGCTGCGGACCAGCACGGTCTACCGCGGCATCATCGCACCGATCCTGTCACTGTTGATGTACGGTCTGCTGATTCTCGCCATGGTCCGCATGTTTTCGCGGAATCTCAGCCGCCGCGAGCGGGAGAACCGCCGGTTCCTGCAGCTGTGGATGCGGCTGCGCGACCGCAACAACCGCTATTTTCGCTGCCCGTCGTGCGGGCAGACCGTCCGGGTCCCGAAGCACCGCGGCAAGCTGTGTATCCGCTGCCCGAAATGCGGCGAGAAATTCATCCGTAAGACCTAGCCCGAAACCCGCAGCCAGCCGCTGCGGGTTTTTGCTGCCCATTACAGGGGCGGGGCATGCCTCTCCCCAGACTGTCAAAAAGCCTGCCCAGCCGAAAGTTTCGGAGGGAAGAAAAGTGTGAAAGGAAACCGTCAGGGTGTCCTTTCGCGTTCAATCACCCGCCGCGGCGGCAGAATTGCAAAATAAGATGCTACAATATTCTATTTTGCAATTCTGGAAGCAGCTTGGCGAAAAAGGCCCGAAGGGACTTTTTTGACAAGCTGGGGAGCGGACAGCCGGGCCCGGCGCATTGCTGCCGATCCGAACAGGCTGTCGATAAAACAGGGAAGGCCAAAGGTTTGTCATTGCGAGGAGGCCGGAGGCCGACGTGGCAATCTCGTGCAGGCAATTACGATTTCGCCGACAGCTTTCCCACAATCCGGCCAGGTACTGCGAGATTGCCACGGGCGCAAAGCGCCCTCGCAATGACAATTCTGGAGGCGTCACGCCGCAGAATCCATGTGCCACATGCTGCTGGCCTGCATGGCGCTCAGGGAGCGCCGCTACAGACGCAATTGGTGCACACCGTTTTAACAGTAGCTTGTACAGACTGCAAGTGCCTTCCCGAGATTGCCACGGGCGCAAAGCGCCCTCGCAATGACAAGTCGATAGCTTTTTCCATTTTAACGGTAGCTGGTACAAATCGTTTGTGCTGTGCCGGGCCCGGCTGTCCGCTCTCCTACAACGCACGACCGGAAACTTTCCGCTTGCCGCAGGCCCTACAATATTCGGCCCGAAATGTTGCATTTTTCTCCGGAACATGCTAGAATATTATGATAATTCCATGATTGGAGGCGCAGGATATGACCTGGGAAGAAATGACATCCATGGCAGCCGAGGAGGGCTTCGCGGCTGCGGTCGTGACCGACACGAAGGACATCCCCTTCGATCCGTCGTTCCGGCCGCTGTGCGCCGAGAATCTCTGCGGAAAATACGGCGCAAATTACAGCTGTCCGCCCGACTGCGGCACGCCGGACGAGATGCGCGCGCGCATTCAGGCACACCGCCATGCCCTCGTGCTCCAGACGATCTGGGAGATCGCAGACTACAGCGACAGCAAGGCCATCAAGGCCGCGAAAAAAGAACACAACGCCGCGACGCTGCGCCTGCTCGGCCGTCTGCGCCGCGCGGACGTGCCCGGCTTCCCCGTCGGGGCCAGCGGCTGCGCCCTGTGCGAGACGTGCGCCATCGTGGAACACGAGCCCTGCCGCTATCCGGACCTGTATTATTCCTGCATGTCGGCCTACTGCATCTTCGTGCGCAGGCTCGCGGAGCAGTGCGGCATGGAATATGACTGCGGGCCGGGCCTGCTGGCCTTTTTCGGCATGTACGTTTTTGACTGAGCGAAAGGAGACCCCATGGATTTCAAGCTGCACGCACCCTACAGCGCCACTGGCGACCAGCCGGAGGCCATCCGCAAGCTGACGGAGGGCGTCCGCCTCGGGCTGGACGAGCAGGTGCTGCTCGGCGTGACCGGCTCGGGCAAAACGTTCACAATGGCCTCGGTCATTGCGAACCTGAACCGCCCGACGCTCGTGCTGGCGCACAACAAGACGCTTGCGGCTCAGCTGTGCTCGGAATTCCGGGAGTTTTTCCCGGAAAACGCCGTGGAATACTTCATTTCCTACTACGATTACTACCAGCCGGAGGCCTATATCGCCCACACGGACACCTATATCGAAAAGGACTCCGCCATCAACGACGAGATCGAGCGCCTGCGCCACAGTGCGACGTCGTCGCTGTTCGAGCGGCGGGACGTCATCGTCGTCTCGTCCGTTTCGTGCATCTATGGCCTTGGCGACCCCATCGACTATAAAAACATGGTCATCTCGCTCCGCACGGGCATGGAAAAGTCCCGCGAGGAGCTGATGCAGAAGCTCGTGGAGATCCGCTACGAGCGAAACGACCTGAATTTCACCCGAAACACGTTCCGCGTGCGCGGCGATACGGTGGAGATTTACCCCGTCTACTGGTCCGGCCGGGCCATCCGTGTGGAGTTCTTCGGCGACGAGATCGACCGCATCTCCGAGATCAACGCCGTCAGCGGCATGCCGGAGCGCGTCATCAGCCATGTGGCCATCTACCCCGCCTCGCACTACGTCGCCTCGCGGGACAAGCTCAACCGCGCCATCCTCGAGATCGAACGGGAGATGGAGGAGCGTGAGCGCTGGTTCAAGGAGCACGACAAGCTGCTTGAGGCCCAGCGCATCCGCCAGCGCACGATGTATGACATCGAGATGCTGCAGGAGATCGGCTTCTGCAGCGGCATCGAGAACTACTCCCGCGTCATTTCCGGCCGTGCGCCCGGCACGCCGCCCATGACGCTGCTGGATTATTTCCCGAAGGACTTTCTGCTGTTCGTGGACGAGAGCCATGTCACGCTGCCGCAGGTGCGCGCGATGTACGCGGGTGACCGCTCACGCAAGGAGAGTCTGGTGGAATACGGTTTCCGCCTGCCGAGCGCGTTCGACAACCGCCCACTGACGTTCCCGGAATTCGAGGAAAAGGTCCATCAGGCCATCTACGTCTCCGCCACGCCGGGCGAATACGAGCGCAGCCGCGCCGGGCAGATCGCCGAGCAGGTCATCCGGCCGACGGGCCTGCTGGACCCGAAGGTCGAGGTCCGGCCCATCGACGGGCAGGTCGACGACCTCATCGGCGAATGCAGCCGCATCATCGAGCGCAAGGAGCGCGTGCTCGTCACGACGCTGACAAAGAAAATGGCCGAGGATCTGACGACGTACCTGCAGAACGCCGGCATCCGCGTGCGCTATATGCACTCCGACGTCGCAGCGCTTGAGCGCATGGAGATCCTGCGTGACCTGCGCATGGCAAAATTTGACGTGCTCGTCGGCATCAACCTGCTGCGCGAGGGCCTCGATCTGCCGGAGGTCTCGCTCGTCGCCATTCTGGACGCGGACAAGGAGGGCTTCCTCCGCAGCGAGACGAGTCTCATCCAGACCATCGGCCGCGCCGCGCGCAACGCCGGGGGCCGCGTCATCATGTATGCCGATAAGATCACGCCCGCCATGCGCGCCGCCATCGACGAAACGGAGCGCCGCCGCGGCATCCAGGACGCCTATAACAAGGCCCACGGCATCGTGCCGAAGACCATCGTGAAGGACGTGCGCGAGCTCATCGAGATCACGCAGGCCGAGGGCGAGGCCCAGCGGCGCGACGGCGTGAAAATGACGGCCGCCGAACGCGAGCGCGAGATTGCCAAGCTCGAAAAGGAGATGCGCGCCGCCGCAAAGCAGATGGAATACGAATACGCCGCCGTGCTCCGCGACCGCATCATCGAGCTGCGCGGCCAGAAAAACTGATTGGGAGGGTCCTATGAGACTGGATAAATTTCTCAAGGTGTCGCGCCTCATCAAGCGCCGCACCGTGGCAAATGAAGCGTGCGACAACGCGCGCGTGACCGTGAACGGCCGCCCGGCCAAGGCATCCTGCGACGTAAAGCCCGGCGACGTGCTGCGCATCGCCTTCGGCCAGCGGACGCTTGCCGTGGAGGTGCTGGCCGTGGCTGACGCCGTGCGCAAGGACGACGCAGCCGCCATGTACCGCGAGCTGCCGGAATAATTCTGCCCGCACTGGACAAGCGGCAGAATTTCTGCTATTATTGTATATTATTTCGTTTATCGAACGATAAGGAGTCTGATCGCCCATGGAAAAGCTGATCGACCGGCTGTCCGCCGTTGTGGCGGAGGCGTTTTCCGCCGCCGGATATGACCCGGCCTGCGGCCGCGTGACGGTCTCGAACCGCCCCGATCTGTGCGAATTTCAGTGCAACGGCGCCATGCCCGCCGCAAAGCAGCACCACAAAGCCCCGCTCGTCATTGCGCAGGACGTTGTCGACCGCCTGCAGGACGGCAGCGTCTTTGCCGCAGCCGAGGCCGTAAAGCCCGGCTTTATCAACCTGCGTGTGCAGCCTGCATATCTGGCCGCCCATCTGGAGCAGATGCGCCAGAGCGAGCGCCTCGGCGTGACCGGTGAGCGCAAGCCCCGCGGCGTCGTGCTCGACTACGGCGGGCCGAACGTGGCAAAGCCCCTGCACATCGGCCACTTGCGTTCCGCCATCATCGGCGAGAGCATCAAGCGCATCTACCGCTACTTCGGCGACAACGTCGTCGGCGACATTCATCTGGGCGACTGGGGCCTGCAGATCGGCCTGATCATCGCCGAGCTGGAGCGCCGCAAACCGGACCTGCCCTATTTTGACGAGAGCTTCACCGGCCCGTATCCCGAGGAAGCGCCGTTCACGATCTCCGAGCTGGAGGAGATCTACCCCACGGCCAGCGCCCGCTCGAAGGAGGACGAGCCCTTCGCCGCCCGCGCCCACGAGATCACATTTGCCGTGCAGCAGCGCCGTCCCGGCTACTATGCCCTGTGGCGTCACATCATGCAGGTCTCCGTGGCCGATCTGCGTAAGAACTATGACAATCTGAACGTCAGCTTCGACGTCTGGAAAGGCGAAAGCGACGCGCAGCCCTACATCCCCCCGATGCTCGAGAAGCTGAAGGCCGAGGGCGTGCTTGTTGAGAGCGAGGGCGCGCTCGTCGTGCCCGTGGCCGAGGAGGGCGACCGCAAGGAGCTGCCGCCGTGCATCCTCGTCAAGAGCGACGGCGCAACGCTGTACGCCACGACGGACCTGGCCACCATCGTGCAGCGCATGGAGGATTACCATCCGGACAAGCTGCTGTACCTGACGGACAAGCGCCAGAGTCTGCACTTCGAGCAGGTGTTCCGCACGGCGCGCAAGGGCCATCTCGTCCCGCCGGAGACGGAGCTGCAGCACATCGGCTTCGGCACGATGAACGGCAAGGACGGCAAGCCCTTCAAGACCCGCGCAGGCGGCGTTATGCGTCTGGAAACGCTCATTTCCGACATCGTGACCTATGTCACGGACAAGATCCGCGAGAACCAGACCGTCCCCGAGGACGAGCTGGACGCCACAGCCCGCTGCATCGCCATCGCGGCGCTGAAATACGGCGACCTGTCGAACCTTGCCACGAAGGACTATATCTTCGATCTTGAGCGCTTTGCCGCGTTCGAGGGCAACACCGGCCCCTACCTGCTCTACACCATCGTCCGCATCAAGTCCATCCTGAACCGCTGCGGCGGCGAGGGCGACTGGGCCATGGCCCCGGCCGACAGCGAGAGCGCCAAGGCGCTGCAGCTGGAGCTGGCGCAGATGCCGGACGCCCTGCAGATGGCCTACCGTGACTCCGCACCGAACGTGATCTGCGCCTATGCCTATGAGCTTGCGGGCGCGGTGAACCGCTTCTACCATGAGACGCGCATTCTGGCCGAGCCGGACAAGCAGAAGCAGGCAGGCTACCTCGCCCTCATCCGTCTTGCCAGGCGCGCGCTGGAGGAATGCATCGATCTGCTGGGCTTCTCCGCCCCGGACCGCATGTGAAGCAGAATGAAAACGTCAATCCCTCCGGCTCAGCCGGAGGGATTGACGTAATCAAACAAATCAGGGAGCTGCGGCAATGAACCGCAGCTCCCATTTTTTACTGCTCCGTGAACCACGGACCCGCATTCGGGAACAGGATGCGGAAGCGGATCTCATAGCTTCGTCCAAGCGGTGCGGAGAAGTCCGTCAGACGGAATTCCGGGATCACATAGTCCGTCACGCCGTCCGGCCCGGTCACAAGCGCCGTGTCCTTCAGGGCCGTCTCGACGCGGGTCGTCATATTCTGCCTGAGCAGGGCCTGCTCGATGCCCTCCGGCGTCAGGTCCTTGATCGTCGGGCGGCAATAGCGGCAGTAGGCGATGTCCTTCATATAGGCGAAGATCAGCTCGCGCGCAAAGGCCTCGCTGTCCTCCGGCTGCGGGTCCTGCTCGCCCTGCAGCCACTGCAGGCGCGTCAGGCCCATGGAGAGCGCGATGCCGACGGAATTTGCCGCCGTGCCCCACGCGCTGTAGCCCATGAGCCACTGCAGCGAGGTATCCTCCAGCTGCTGCGGCAGATGCTGCGTGGCAGACGAGGCATCGATGACGATCGTCGGGACACCATTCCGGCAGTTCTCCTCCCAAGCTGCCAGATACCGGCTGCACTCCGTGGAGGAAGCGCCGCGCGTGAGCACCAGCACGACAGCATCTGACTGTTCGTTCCAGTCCACAAGCTCCGCGCCGAGCGCCGTGATATGCTGCTCCACGGACTCGCGGAGCGTCGAGGTATCGTAGGCATCGGCAACGCTGTCCTCATAGCCGCCGAAATAGTGCACGGACAGGCGGCTGTTCCATCCGGCGCAGTCGGCATAGGCACGCGTAAAGGCCATCATGCCAAGCTCGTCCGTTCCGCAGAACAGAGCGCAGTTTTTGCCGAGCAGCCGCTGCAGATAGCGGATCTCATTTGTCTGCACGGAGATGCGCGCAGCTGAGTCGTCGACACCGACGACACAGGCCGCAAAGCTCTCGGCATGGCGCAGCAGATAGTCCGTCAGCCGCAGCTTGCGCGCGCGGGCAGCCAGATAATGCTCCACCAGCTCGTCATCCAATGTCGTTTCGATCCGTTCGCCGTCCGCGCCGTAGGGGTAGCCTGCAATGATGTTATCGACTGTCAGGTTGTGACCGGTCAGCTCGCCGCGCTCGGCCATGCCGTAGCTGCGGAACAGGCGGTAGGCCTCGCTGTCGAGTCCCTGATAGCCGGCGGTCGTGGCAAGGCGCATCACCGTGTCGAACACATAGACCGGCTTGCGTGCAGCGATCTGTGAAAGCGTGTCGATGGCATCCTTTTCCCACGTCAGGTCCGTCCCGTCCTCCCAGCGGCTGTTCACAAGGCCGCCGGAGAGCAGCTGGTCCATGCTGACGATCAGCATGTCGCAGGCGTCCTCATTGTCCAGCACCCACTGCAGGAGGGCGTGCGTGTCGCCGTACTGCGTGCCGTTGGCATTCGTCGTCTGCCCGTCGAGCCGCGTGGCATAGAGGTCCTCCGGCGGCAGCAGCACATTCATGCCGGTGCTGTCCGCCAGCGCCTCGACGCGCAGGTCGTTGACGGGACGGTTGTCGAGCGGCAGGTAGAGTACCGTTGTGCCGCGGGCCGTGAAATAGTCCGCGCGCGGCATGGCGTGCTCCTGCTTCTGCAGGCTGCGGCAGAAGCGGGCCAGGATCGCGGCGGTCTGCGCGCGGACGGCAAGCGCCTGCGGGCGGAGCAGAACGGCGCCGTCCTCGGCAGAGCCGGTCAGATAGCCCGCGCCGACGGCCCAGCCCATGGCGCTGCGCGCCCAGCTGCTGACCGTCCCGGCGTCCGGATAGCCGGAAAGCGGGGCCTCGCCGTCCCCGGCAAGGTCATACCACGCGGCATAGCGATAGAGGATGGCCGCCGTCTGTTCGCGTGTGACGGGGTCGTCCGGGCCGAAGCGCCCGTTGCCGTAGCCGTTGACGATCTGCGCCCCGGCGGCCCACGAGACGGCATCGGCGTACCACACGCCGTCGCCGACATCGGAAAATTCGCCTCCGGCCGCGGCGGGCTGGCCTGCCAGACGGTAAAGCACCTGCACGAGCATGGCGCGGGACGTGGCCGTATCCGGCTCGAATTCCGTCGTGCCCGTTCCGCTCATCAGCCCCTGCCGGTAGGCATAGGCGACGCTCTCAAAATACCACGCACGGCGCGAGACATCGCGAAACGGCAGCGTTTCGGGCAGGAGGCCCTCCAGGCGGCCGTCGTCGCTGCCGTAGCGCACGCAGACGAACAGCCTGCCGTCCTCGAGCCGCTGCACGGCGGCCGTCGTCCCGCAGACCGTTACGGACGGTGCGTCGGAAAAGGACGCAAGGCCATCCGGCTCGAGCACGAGGCCGAGATAATAATACACACCCGGCTCCGTGACGGTGCCCGCCGGGAGCGGCTTGCTGATATGCTCACCATCCGGAGACGAGAACCATACCATGCCGGACCAGCTCTGCCAGCTGTCCGCCAGATGGCAGGCCGCGTCCGTATGGAACGACGGCATACGCTCCGGGAGTCTGGCCCCACGCATCAGCGCGGTCGGCACGCCGGAGACGGCGACCGTTCGAATGGTCTCCTGTGTTGTCATGGCCAGCGGCTCTGCACCGCCTGCGACCACGCCGCCCGCAAGCTGCAGCACCAGCGCCGCGATCAGCATACAGATGACACCCTGTCTCATGCTCTCTCCTCCTGTGTTTGCGGACCGGCGCCGGCCGCGCCGGTCGTTCCTTCTCTCTTTGCAAGATTAGACGGCAGGAAGCCGAAATTGTTCCAACGTTTTTCTGCATTATAGCATACACGCGCTTGCCTTGCAACAGGTTGTTTCGATATGACGTCGGCATTATTCTGCAAAGCGGAGACTTTTTGACAGTCTGAGACTCCCAGACGGTTCCCGGCTTGTCAAATGTCCCAGTCTTGTCATTGCGAGGCCCCGCAGGGGCCGTGGCAATCTCGCAGGACTGTTCTGAATTTCAGGAAAATCTCGGCGAATTCGAAACATTTTACCGGAGATTCCCACGTCGCTTCGCTCCTCGGAATGACAAAGCGGAGGCTCCTTGCCATACCGAGGATACCCCGATGTTTTCCCCTTGTCTTCCCTCCGAAACCTCCGGCTGGACTGGTTTTTCGACACCCAGACGCAAAAACAAAATGTACCGCCCGGCAAGCCGGACGGTCAGCTTGTCAAAAAGTCCCTTCGGGTCTTTTGCCAAGCTGCCTTCAAAATTGCAAAACTTTTTGTAGTACTGTTTTGCAATTTTGCCGCTGCGGCGGGTGATCAAACGCGAAAGGACACCCTGACGGTTTCCTTTCAGCT
>NZ_DBFZUT010000062.1:0-3910 GCF_048519415.1 Faecousia sp.
TATCTGATATTTGCAGACCTGCTGCCGCTGCTGCTCCTGCTGGCCGGGTGCGGCGAAAAGCAGGCGTTCAACCCGGTCGTCTTTGTTGCGGAACGCTCAGCGGACAGCCTGACGAACGCGGCGGGGGAACGTCTGCAGGGCGATCCGGAGCTGGGCTTTGACAACGACGCCACGACCATGGAGATCGGGGAATCGTACTCTACCAATCTGTCCTACTGTTTTGAGATCCCGCGCACGACGTCCCTGACGCTGCATTCGCAATATAACCCGGTCATAGAAGGTGCGTCCACGGAGTTCCTGCTGCACAGCGATGCTGTGGAATGCCGGCTGGACGCGACTTACGCCGAGGACGGCGAGCTGACGTTCGAGATCGACGCGGAGTCGTGCAGGCTGCGCGGGAACGACATGGAGTACAGCCTCCTATTCGATTACGGCTGCGAGGACAAGACGACGCTGACCATAAAGGCGGCCGGTTCGCAGGAGGTCACGGTCACATACCGGAACGGAAACGTCGTCATTCAGTCGGACACGGCGTTCACGCTCCGCCAGTTTGCTCCCGGCAGCGACGAAACGGAGCGGTTCTATGACTTCCCGGCAGGCCGCACGGTCATCACGTCCTCCACGGTCGAGGGCGTTACCTGGAAATAAGGAAAAAGACGCAGGCCTGGCGGCGCCCCCCCGCCGGGCCTGCGTTTGTCATCGTCTTTTTGCTTGCATTGCCGGGCGGAGTGTGCTACACTGTAGCTGTATATCTATGGAATAACGGAGAATGTATCATGACCGAATTGATTCAGGAATCCACCCTCGCGGAATACGAGGCATTTGTGCAGAGCCACCCGAAGGGACATTTTGCGCAGAGCTCCCTCTGGGCCAAGCAGAAGCCCGCGTGGAAGTGGCGCGCCATCGTCTCGCGCGGCGCGGACGGCCGGATCCGGGGCAGCATCGCCTTCCTGATCCGCACCATGCCCTATATCCACAAAACGATGCTCTACGCCTGCCGCGGCCCCGTCTGCGATCTTGACGACCGCGAGACGTTCGGCGAGCTTGTCGCCGCCGCCCGCGAGCTGGCGAAGGAATATAAGGCCTATGTCATCAAGATCGACCCGGACGTCCCCGTGGAAAACGAGGATTTCCGCCGCATGCTCGAGGACTTCGGCTTCCGCACGCGCCACGGCGGCAAGAATTTCGAGGCGATCCAGCCAAAATTCGTCTTCCGCCTCTGGCTCAACGGCCGCACGGAGGACGAGCTCATGGCCTCGTTCCACCAGAAGTGGCGCTATAACATCCGCCTCGCCGTAAAAAAGGGCGTGGAGGTGCGCGTCTGCGGCAAGGAAATGGTGCCGGATTTCGCCCGCATCATGCTCACGACCGGTGTGCGCGACGGCTTCGTCACCCGTCCACCGGAGTATTTTGCCAACATGCTCGACAACCTTGGCGAGCACGCGCGGCTGTATATGGCCTTCCACGAGGGGCAGCCCATCGCGGGTACGCTGGCCATCCATTACGGCGACAAGGTGTGGTATCTCTACGGCGCAAGCTCGAACGAGCACCGCAACCTCATGCCGAATTATCTGCTGCAGTGGAGCATGATCCAGTGGGCCGTTGAGACCGGCTGCAACGTCTATGATTTCCGCGGCGTTTCCGGCGATATCTCGGAGGATAACCCCCTGTATGGCCTGTATAAGTTCAAAAAAGGCTTCGGCGGAGATTTCACGGAATTTGTCGGCGAGTACGACCTCGTGCTCAAGCGCACGGCGTGGCTCATCGCTGAAAAGGGCAGCGTGCTCTATAAGAATCTCAATGCGAAGCTCTATCTGCTGAAAAATCGCAAAAAGTGAGGTGCGCCCATGAAGGCCTATGTGGTGGAGAAGGAAGCCCTCTCCCATAATATCGAACTGCTGCAGAAAATGGCAAACGGCGTCCCCATCTGGGCCGTGCTCAAGGGCAACGGCTACGGCATCGGCGTGCTGCCGCTGGCCCGCCATCTGGCGGAGGCCGGGATCGACCATTTCTGCGTGACCGAGGTGCGCGAGGCGGAGCTTCTGCGCGAAAACGGCTTTGAGGACGCTTCGATCCTGATGCTGCGCTCCACCGGCGACCCGGCGGAGCTGAACCGCCTGATGGACCTGCGGGTCATTCTGACCATCGGCTCGTGGGAGACGGCCTGCGCCATCAACGCCATTGCGGCTGAGCGCGCGGACGTCGTCGAGGCTCATCTGAAGATCGACACCGGCATGGGCCGCTACGGCTTCCTGCCGGAGGATATGGATCACATCCTCGGCGTCTACCGCGAGCAGAAGAATATCGCGGTCAGCGGCGTCTATACGCACTTCAACTGCGCCTTCGGCAGCAAAAAGCTCACGCATCAGGAATTCGAGACCTTTCAGAAGACGGTCTCGGCCATCCGCGAGGCCGGCTTCGAGACCGGAACGGTGCACTGCTGCAATTCGTCTGCCTTCCTGCGCTTTCCGGAGATGCACTGCGACGGCGTACGGCTCGGCTCGGCCATTCTTGGCCGTGTGCCCTTCCACACAAAGCTGCGCCCCGTCGGCTATGCCGAGGCGCATGTGGAGGAGCTGCGCGTCCTGCCGAAGGGGCACCCGACGGGCTACGGCGCCATGTGGACTGCGCGCGAGGATACGCCGGTCGCCATTGTCCCCATCGGCTGGTACAACGGCTTCCGCGAGCGCTGCGACGGCGGCATCACACGCTTCCGCGACTGCCTGAGCCTCATTCTGCGCGGCCTGCGCGGGATCTTTTTCCGCGCCCTGCCGCTCGTAGAGGTCAACGGACATAAATGCCGCGTCGTTGGACAGATCGGCATGCTGCATATCGCCGTGGACGTGCGCGGCATCGAGTGCAAGCCCGGCGACCGCGTCATCGTGCCGATCAACCCGCTTCATGTCAAGGGCATGAAGATCCAGTACCGGTGACGGCTATGCAGTGGGATCCGCAGGCGGTGCGCGCCGCGCTGGCCGCACCGGGGGAAAAGACCTCCCGCAGGCTGCTCTCGGAGCTTTACGAGGACTTCCGGCGCGAGAAGCCCGAGGAGTGGAAGCAGATCGAGGCGGCGAGCTATTCCGAACCGGACTGCGCGGCGGCGCAGCGGGCCTATCGGCGGGCATCTGCCGTTTCGACGGCCCTGCTCGTGCTGGCGCTGGCGGTCGTGATCGCGGCCTTTGTGCTGGGCGATTTCGGAGCGGCCTTCCTGACGGGCTGGGGCAACCGCTATCTGCTGGCCGGGGCGGTGCTGGCCGCCATGGGACTGCTCGTGCTGGGCGGCCTCTTTGCCGGGAAGTACCGCGCGATCTTTCTGGCGACGGTCCTGCTGGAACGGGAAGAAAGGAAGACGGAAAATTGAAACCCATGCTCCTGTGTAGGCAAGAAGAACTGCACAGGAGCATGTCTCAAAACAAGATATGGTGCCGTGTAGCGCGTGAAAACGCCAGATATTGTATGCACAAAAAAGATTGAAATTAGTCGAAAAAAGTGCTTGACAAAAGGGGGTATGCATGGTATTATATCGGAGCTGTCTGCGAGAGACACAAACGCGAAAGCGAATGAGCCACAAGCGGTCGGCGGTGTACCTTGTAAATTAAACAACGAGAAACATGAACAAACACCTTGGACAATTTGATGAAAAACAAGTTGTTCTTTGAGATGTCAGTGTAAAAACTGAGATTGTGAAGAATAGCCAACGAGAAATTCTTGAGTGAAGCTAAGAGCAAAACTTATAGAATGCATGATTTTATTTGGTTTCCGAAAGGGAACTGATTAAGATACCATTTTATAGAGAGTTTGATCCTGGCTCAGGACGAACGCTGGCGGCGTGCCTAACACATGCAAGTCGAACGGAGTCGGCCCCGCAAGGGACTGACTTAGTGGCGAACGGGTGAGTAACGCGTGAGCA
>NZ_DBFZUT010000063.1:0-35721 GCF_048519415.1 Faecousia sp.
CGAAAGTTTCGGAGGGAAGGAAAGTGTGAAAGGAAGCCGTCAGGGTTTCCTTTCGCGTTTGATCACCCGCCGCAGCGGCAGAATTGCAAAATCATGCTGCAAAATTTGATTTTGCAATTCGGAAAGCGGCTTGGCGAAAAAGGCCGGAAGGGACTTTTTTGACAAGCTGATGAAAAAACGAGCCCGCCCGCCTCTGCGGGTACGGAAGACCGGAAAATGGGTAAGCTCGGTCTGCGGCCTGTGCAAAAACGCACAGGTCAGGCAGAAAGCGGCCGGACGGGGCAGCTCAGCGCCATGCAGACGCGACGGAAAACGAAACGAGCAGCCGTACCCGGGAAAAGACGGAGCATCGGCCGGACCTGTGACGAGACTCGTGCTCGACCGGGGATGCCCCGCCGCGAGGCGGGAAAACTGTGAGGCAGACCACACGCCGCCTCACGACTCTGCAGGTAGTATAGCACAAAACCGGCGCGTTGTATACCTTTTTTTCGGATGCGCGCCGGTGGGACGGATTTTTTCGATGAAACGGAGGAAAATCCAGTTGAGAATATGGTGTGAATTTGGTATAATAAACGAATCGCAGGAAACGAACGGCCCGTGCGGGCCGCCGGGAGGGGAGATCGCAGATGAATAAAAAGCTTCGCCGCCTGATGCAGCCAAATCTGGCGCTGTTCTTCGTCGTCATGGCGCTGTTCTGCGCCGCCGCCGTCGCGCTGCAGGAATATATTCTGGCCGTGGCCGAGGGCTGCGCCACACTGCTGCTGCTCGGCTGCTACCAGTGGCTCAGCGTGCGCCGCCGCCGCGCGCTTGCGGACTATGTGCAGGCCACGAGCGAGATGCTCCAGCATACGTCGGACGGCGAGATGCCGTTCCCCGTGGCCCTCGTCAAGCTGAATGACAACGAGCTCGTCTGGTATAACCGCGCGTTCGCAGAACTGACGCATGTGCGCGAGCGCATGAGCGCCCAGTCCCTGAGCGAGGTCATCCCGGGCCTGTCGGCCGATTTTCTGGCCGCTGGAAAGCAGGAAGCCGCGGCGGAGCTCCGCTTTGAGGGGCGGCGCTACCGTGTCAGCGGCACGGTCATGCCGGATGCGGACCCAAAGTCCGGCGTCATGCTCGGCATGCTCTATCTGCTCGATCTGACGGATCTGCTGCTCGTGCGCGATGAATACATCCGCTCCCGCCCCATCGTGTCCATCGTTCTGGTGGACAACTATGACGAGCTGACGAACAATATGCCGGACGTCAGCATTTCCGCGCTGAACGCCCAGCTGAACTCGCGCATCAGCGAGTGGGCCGATTCGTTCGGCGGCATGCTGCGCAAGCTCGAGCGCAACCGCTTCCTGCTGCTGTTCGAGGCCAAGGATCTGGCCCGTATGGCAGACGGCAAGTTCTCCCTGCTCGAGAGCGTCCGCTCCGTCACCAGCCCGACCGGCATCCCGGCCACGGTGTCCATCGGCATCGGCAAGGACGGTGTGGATTTCCGCGAGGACTACGATTTTGCCGCCCTTTCCATTGAAATGGCGCTGTCCCGCGGTGGCGATCAGGCCGTCATCAAGGACCGCTATGACTTCACGTTCTTCGGCGGGCGCACGAAGCAGACGGAGCGCCGCACGAAGGTTAAATCCCGTGTGATGGCCTCGTCCCTTTCCGAGCTTATCACACAGTCGAGCCGCGTGTTCATCATGGGCCATAAAATGGCCGATCTCGATGCGCTCGGCGCGGCAGCGGGCGTTGCGTGCCTGTGCCGCAAGAAGGGCAAGAAGGCCAACATCGTCATGGACCCGGACGCCAACGCCTGCGGCCAGCTGCTGGCACAGCTGCAGCCGCTTGCGGAGTATCACGACCTTTTCCTGACGGGGCAGGAGGCTCTGCTCGCGGCCGATCCGAAGAGCCTGCTCGTCGTCGTCGACACAAACAGGCCCGATCAGGTCGAATGCAAGCCGCTGCTCGAATCCATCCGCCGCATCGTCGTCATCGACCACCATCGCCGCGCTGCGGATTATATCGATCAGGCCGTGCTCAACATGCACGAGCCGTTTGCCTCGTCCGCCTCGGAGCTTGTGACGGAGCTGCTGCAGTACGCCGTGGACGCCACGGACATCCTGCCGCAGGAGGCAGCGGCGCTGCTGGCGGGTATCGTGCTCGACACGAAGAACTTCGGCGTGCGCACGTCGAGCCGCACGTTTGAGGCGGCGGCCTTCCTGCGCCGCATCGGCGCGGACACCGTGGCGGTGAAAAAGCTGTTTCAGAACGACCTTTCCGCCACCGTTGCGCGCTATAGGATCATTCAGAACGCCCGGCTCTATCGCGGCAGCATCGCCATCGCGGCGCTGGACTATACCGTCACGCGCACGCTTGCGGCGCAGGCCGCCGATGAGCTGCTCAATATCTCCGGCATTGATACGTCGTTCGTGCTCTATCCGCAGGACGGCGTGACCTACATTTCCGCCCGCTCGCTCGGCGATGCGAACGTGCAGGTCATCCTCGAGCCGCTGGGCGGCGGCGGCAACGCCGCAACGGCGGGCGCACAGGTGAAGAACCACACCGTGCAGCAGACGCTCGACGAGCTTCTGCAGTCCATCAACAAATTTTACGAGTCCTGAGGCAGGACCCGGACCGGAAAACAGGAGGAATTTCCATGAAAGTGATTTTACAGCAGGATATCCGCGGCAAGGGCAAGCGCGGCCAGATGATCGAGGTCTCCGACGGCTACGCCCGCAACTACATGCTGCCGCGCAAGCTGGCCGTTGAGGCGACGGCCGATAACGTCAACACCATGCGCATGAACGACAAGGCCATGCAGGAAAAGCGCCAGCGCGAGCGCGAGGAGGCCAGCGCCATCGCCGCGCGCATGCGCGACCTGACCGTGACCGTCTTTGCCAAGGGCGGCGGCGCCGGACGTCTGTTCGGCTCTGTCACGACGCAGGAGATCGCCGACGCGCTCAAGCAGAGCTGCGGCATTGAGCTCGACCGCCGCAAGCTCGTGCTCGACGAGCCGATCAAAACGACGGGCGTCTATACCGTCCGCTGCAAGCTCGGCTATGAGATCACGGCCGATCTTCGCGTGGAGATCAAGGAGCAGTAACACCAAGGAGGAAGCACCATGCCCATGGAAGACCTGCTGACAAGGCAGGCGCCGCATTCGCAGGAGGCCGAGCAGTCCGTGCTTGGCTCCATGCTCATTGACAGCCGCTGCATCAGCGACGTCGTCGGCGTCGTCCGCCCGGAGGATTTTTACCTGCAGGCGAACCGCGAGATCTATGAGACGATGTACGAGATGTTCAGCTATTCGGAGGTCATCGACCCGGTCACCGTGCTCGATAAAATGCGCGCCCGGGGCGTTTATAACGAAGAAAGCTCCACAAAATATCTCATGCAGCTCATGGAGATCACGCCGACGGCCGCGAACGTCAAGCGCTATGCGCAGATCGTCCATGACAAGGCGCTGCTGCGCAATCTGTCCGAGGCGGCCTCCGGCATCGTCGAGACGGTCTACGAGGGCGTCGGCTCGGCGCAGGAGATCCTGGAAGCAGCGGAAAAGCGCATCTATGCCCTGCGGCGCGGCAACACGAACGAGTCGCTCGAGCACATCGGCACGGTGCTGCTGAAGGTCTTCGACCGCCTGAAGGAGCTGTCGGAGTCCGGCAGCGACATTTCGGGTCTGTCCACCGGCCTGCGCGATCTCGACAAGTTCATCAATGGCCTCAACCGCTCCGACCTCGTGCTGCTGGCGGCCCGACCCGGCATGGGCAAGACTTCCATGGCACTGAACGTCGCGCTGAACGTCGCGAAAAAGAACCCGCAGAAGACCGTGGCGTTTTTCTCGCTCGAAATGTCGAAGGAGCAGCTCGTCACGCGTCTGATCTCCAACGAGAGCTTTGTGGACAACAAGAAGCTCGTCACGGGCCAGCTGTCGATGGAGGAGTGGAGCAAGATCGGCATCGCGGCCACGGCGCTTTCGCAGACGGACATCCGCGTGGACGACAATCCGTCTCTGTCCGTTGCGGAGATGAACGCCAAGTGCCGCCGCCTCGATAATCTCTGCCTTGTCATCATCGACTATCTCCAGCTCATGGTCAGCGCGGGCGGCCGGACCTACAGCGGCGAAAACCGCCAGCAGGTCGTTTCGGACATCTCGCGCTCGCTGAAGATCATGGCCAAGGAGCTGAACGTGCCCGTGCTGTGCCTGTCGCAGCTGTCCCGTGCGAACGAGAGCCGCCAGGACAAGCGCCCGCTGCTGTCCGATCTGCGTGAATCCGGCGCCATCGAGCAGGATGCGGACGAGGTCATGTTCCTCTACCGCGAGGACTATTATAATAAGGATACACCGGAGCAGAACGTCGCCGAGTGCATCGTGGCCAAGAACCGTCACGGCGAGACCGGCACGGTCAAGCTCCAGTGGCTGCCGCAGTTTACGACCTTCGCCGACCGGGAGTGGCGTCACGATGAGGGCTGAGGTCCTTTCCTGGTGCCGCCGGGAGGCGCTGTTTTCCCCCGGCGCGCAGGTCGTGTGCGCCGTCTCCGGCGGGGCGGATTCCATGGCAATGCTCTGCTGCCTGCGCGAGCTGGCGGCGGAGCTTTCCGTCTATGTGCGGGCAGCGCACTTCAACCACCGCCTGCGCGGGGCGGAGTCCGACGGCGACGAGGCCTTTGTGCGCGCGTTCTGCGCGGCCGAGGGCATCGAGCTCGTCTGCGGCGCGCCGAAAAAGCCTGCCCGCAGCGAGGAGGAGGCGCGGAAGCAGCGCTATGCCTTCCTCGATTCCATCCCGTGCGACGCCGTTGCCATCGCTCACACGGCCGAGGATAATCTCGAGACGCTGCTGCAGCATCTGCTGCGCGGCAGCGGGCTGCGGGGCCTCGGCGGCATCCCGCCGCGCCGCGGGCGCTATGTGCGGCCGCTGCTGGCCGTTTCCCATGCGCAGGCGCGGGAATATCTGCGCGCGCGGGGCACGGGCTGGCGCGAGGATGCGACGAACGCGGAGGACAGCTGCCAGCGCAACCGCCTGCGCCACGGCGTGCTGCCCCTGCTGGCGGCAGAGACGCCGGAGCTGCCGCTGCGCGTCACGGAGCTGACGGCCCTTGTGCGGGCGGACGATGCCCTTTTGGACCGCGAGGCGGAGCGGCTGCTGCTGCCCGCGCCGGAGCCGCTGTTTTCCGACCCGTGCGTGCTGCGCAGGGTGCGGCTCGCGCCGCTGCGCGAGGCCCCGGAGCCGCTGCAGCGCCGGGCGCTACGCTGCCTGCTGCGTGAGGCCCTGCCGCAGGATGCGGCCCTTGTCCACATCCGGGCGCTGCAGGCCCTGCTCGAAAATCCCGCTCCCGCTGCCCGGGCCGATCTGCCCGGCCGTCTGACGGTCCGGCGGAGCTATGACGCGCTGGAGCTTGTCCGCGGCACGCCGCCGGTGTTCCGGCCCGTTCCGCTGGCGCAGACGGTGCACTTTCCTGCGCTCGGCCTGCGGGCCGTCTGCACGCTTGCAGAAAAAAACGAAAAAATTCAAAATACCCCTTTCACTTTTGCGCTGAAATATGATAAGATGGTCGGGAGAATTCCCATTTTTCGCCCGCGGAAAACGGGCGATATGCTCACGCTGCCGGACGGCCGCTGCGTGACGCTGAAAAAGCTCTTTCTGGATCGCCGCCTGCCGCAGCCGGTTCGGGACCGTGTCCCGGTGCTCGAGCTGGACGGACAGGTGATCGCAGTGGCGGGCTTCGGCGCGGATCCGCGCTGGACAGCCCGTGACGGAGAGCAGGCTGTAATCCTACGAATAGAGAAAGAGGAAATGTGACATGCACCAGGACATTGAACGCGTACTCATCAGTGAGCAGGAGCTTGCCGCCCGCATTGCCGAGCTGGGCAAACAGGTCGCGGCGGACTATGCCGATAAGGATCCCATTTTCCTGGGCATCCTGAAGGGTGTCGTGATGTTTTTTTCGGACATGATCCGTGCAACGCCGATCCAGTGCCAGATCGACTTCATGGCCGTGTCGTCCTACGGCGGCGGCACGAGCACGAGCGGCAAGGTCAAGATGCTCAAGGATGTGTCCGTGGATCTGCGCGGCCGCCATGTCGTCATTCTGGAGGACATTCTGGACTCCGGCGTGACGCTCAGCCATGTCTGTGCGCACCTGCGGGAGATGGGCCCGGCTTCCCTGAAGATCTGCACCCTGCTCGACAAGCCCTCGCGCCGCCAGACGGACGTCAAGGCGGACTACGTCGGCTTTACGATCCCGAACGAATTTGTCGTCGGCTATGGCCTCGACTATGACGAGCACTACCGCAACCTGCCGTATGTCGGCATCCTGAAGCCGGAAGTCTACACGAAATAAAAGGAGCTGGGAGCTTGAAAAACCGTTCCAGACTGCTCACCGTTCTGCTGTATATCGTGGTGTTTGCCGTGGCTGTCGTGCTCATCTCGGAGGTGTTCTTCCGGGATGACACGGTCTATGTGAACTACAGCACCGTCTGCGAGCAGTTCCGCAGCGAAAATGTCCGTTCCTTTGAGTATGACAACGGTGTGCTGACACTCGAGCTGCGCAAGCCCTATCAGAACGAGGCGTATTCCGTCAGCCACAAGCTGGCAGACCTCGGCCTGTTCTATGAGGATCTGGGGACCCTGATCGCAGAGCAGCAGGAGAGCGGTGTTCTGCAGTCTTATAACTATGTACCCATGCGCCAGACACCGTGGTATGTGCGTATGCTGCCGGAGATGCTCCTGTCGGTCATCATGATCGCGCTCGTCTACATGGTGCTCGTGCGCAACAGCGGCGGCATGATGAAGTTCGGCCACGCCAATGCCCGCGTGGGCAGCGGCCGCGACAAGGTGATGTTCAGCGACGTCGCCGGAGCGGACGAGGAAAAGGCCGAGCTGCAGGAGATCGTCGATTTCCTGCGCGATCCCGCAAAATACCGCCGCATCGGCGCGCGCATTCCCAAGGGCGTGCTGCTCGTCGGCCCTCCGGGCACGGGCAAGACGCTGCTGGCCCGCGCCGTGGCAGGCGAGGCGAATGTGCAGTTCCTTTCCATTTCCGGCTCGGATTTTGTGGAGCTGTATGTCGGCATCGGCGCGAGCCGCGTTCGCGACCTGTTTGAGCAGGCCAAGCGCAGTGCCCCTGCCATTATTTTCATCGACGAGATCGACGCCGTCGGCCGCCGCCGCGGCGCCGGTATGGGCGGAGGCCACGACGAGCGGGAGCAGACGCTCAACCAGCTCCTTGTGGAGATGGACGGCTTCGGCAGCAATGACGGCGTCATCGTTATGGCGGCGACGAACCGCCGCGATATCCTCGACCCCGCCCTTCTGCGCCCGGGCCGCTTTGACCGCCAGATCTATGTGAACGTGCCCGACGTCGGCGGCCGCGAGGCCATCCTGCGCGTCCATGCGCGCGACAAGCAGCTCTCCGATGACGTCGACCTGCGCACCGTCGCCCGCGCGACGGCGGGCTTCACCGGCGCGGATCTGGAGAACCTGCTCAACGAGGCGGCACTGATTTCGGCACGAAAGAATCTGCCCGTCATTACGATGCAGACCATGGAGGACGCCGTCCTCAAGGTCATTGCCGGGCCGGAAAAACGGAGCCTTGTCAATATCGAGCGCGACCGCCGCATCACGGCCATCCACGAGGCGGGCCACGCCGTTGCGGCATACTTCCTGCCCACGCAGGAGCCTGTCCACCAGATCACCATTGTGCCGCGCGGCAATGCCCTCGGCCTGACGATCAGCCTGCCGGATCAGGACACGCTCCATACCACGCGAAACGAGATGCGCGACCGCATCGTCGTGCTCCTCGGCGGCCGCGTGGCGGAGCAGCTGGAGTTTGACGACATTTCGACCGGCGCTTCGAACGATCTGCAGCGGGCCACGAAGCTGGCGCACGATATGATCGCAAAATACGGTATGAACGAGCGCATCGGCGCCGTGGCCTATGACGACGACAGCGAGATTTTCGTCGGCCGCGACTATGAGCGCACGCGTTCCTATTCCGAGCAGACGGCTGCCGAGATCGACGCCGAGGTCCGCAAGACCGTGGATCAGGCTTATGCGCACTGCACGCAGATCCTGACGGAGCACCACGAGAAGCTGCAGGAGATCGCGCAGTGGCTGCTGGAGCACGAGACGATGAGCCGCAGCCAGTTCGAGGCCTGCATGCAGGCCCTGCCGATCCCCGAGAAGCAGGAGAGCCTGCTGGCCGGAGAGGAGAAGACCGATGGAGCCGAAGAAGATTAAAAACCCGACCGGCATGCTCATCATGCACGGAACGGTCATTGCCGTTGTGCTGTATATGGCCTGGCAGCTCGTGCGAAGCTACCGCGCGGGCGGGGCGGAGGCCCCGAGCCTGACGACCCTGATCGTCGGCCTCGTGCTGCTGGTCGGCGGCTGTGTCGTCGTCGGCTGGCTTGCCGTGCGGCTTTTCCTGCAGGCAAAGCGCGAGGAAAAGGCGCTGGAGCAGGAGGCCACGCAGCTGCATGCCGCAGCTGCGCAGGAGAATTTGAAGGCTCCGGAGAATTCGGAAGAATAACGGAAGTGCTCTGCTGCGCGTAACGGCAGAGCGCTTTCTTGTAGGACGGGGGGATAGCCATGGGCTGGAAGATCGCGATCTGTGACGACGACGCCGGACAGGCCGCACAGCTGCAGGCGGACGTGACGGACTGGGCGCACGGCGCCTGCGCCGTGACCTGCTTCCCGAGCGCGGAGGCGTTCCGTTTCGCCGGAGATACCGACTGGGATATCCTGCTGCTGGATGTTGAAATGCCCGGCATGAGCGGCATCGACCTTGCCAAACGCCTGCGCGGCGCGGGCTGCCGGGCGGAGATCATCTTTATCACGTCGCATTTTGAGTGCATGGCCGAGGGCTATGAGGTCGATGCCCTGCACTATCTCGTCAAGCCTGTGCCGGCGGAAAAGCTTCGCGCCGTGCTGGACCGCGCCGCCGCGCGGCTGGCCGTCGAGCCGCCGTCCGTCGTGATCGCGTGCGAGGAGGGAAACGTGAAGCTCTATGAGAGCGAGCTTCTGTATGCGGAGTCCTTCCTGCATGATCTCGTTCTCCACACGACCGGGCCGGACTACCGCATCCGCGAGAGCATCTCGGCCTTCGCCGGGCGGCTGAGCGCGGACTTCTTCCGCACCCACCGGTCGTACCTCGTCAATCTGAAGGCCGTGGTGCGCATCGGGCGCACGTCCGTCCTGCTGCGCGGCGGGGCGGAGGTCCCGCTGGCGCGGGGAAAGTATGACGCCATCAACCGGGCGTTCATTGACAGAAACTGAGGACCGCAGAAACAGAGGAAATGCCATGTTGAAGAGAACCTATCTCAGGCTGGTCGAAATGCAGGAGGAGCAGGCGCGGCAGCATCTGGAGGAGGTCCGGAGCATCCATAACGAGATGCGCGGCTATAAGCACGACTTCCACCACCATCTGCAGGCGCTCAAGGGCCAGCTGGAGGCCGGACAGGTCGACCGGGCCATCGCCTACCTCGAGCAGCTGGACCGGAGCCTGCAGACGGTCGACACCCTGCTCAAGACCGGCAATGTGACCGTTGATGCCATTCTTTCGGCCAAGCTCGCGCAGGCCCGCGCCGCCGGGATCGCCGTGACGGCGGAGGCCAATCTGCCGCCGGAGCTGTCGCTCACCGATCTGGAGCTGAGCATTGTCATCGGGAATCTGCTGGACAATGCCATCGAGGGCTGCCGGAGCGCGGCTGGCGAAAAATTCCTCCGCCTTTCTCTGCGGATGAAGGGCGATATGCTCTATTTCTATCTTCTCAACAGCGCCGGGAAGAAGCAGAAGAAGGTTGGCTCCCTCTTCCGGACGGGGAAGACCGGTGCACACGGCTTCGGCCTGCACCGGGCAGAGGCCATTGTGAAGCAGCATGGCGGCTGGGTGAAATACAACAGCGAGGACGGCGCGTTCACGTCGGAATTCCTCGTCCCCGCCGCGTGCTGAATGCGATTCGTGCACCGCTGGAAGCAGTTGGTGCACGATCTCTCTTTTTTGGGGCCTTGTGTGCTACAGTGGAAGCAGAAGGGGGCGATATGCCTTGAAGGAATCAACCAAAAAGCCCTATCGGGGTCTTATGAGCAACGCCGTGTGGAGCTATCGGCAGATGCTCCGCGGAACGCCTGCGTCATTCTTTGTCATGGCGGCCGGCGTCCCGCTGGGCGTGCTTCTGGCTTGGGCGGAGCTTCGCCTGCCCGCGCTCGTCGTGTCGGAGGTGACGGGAGGACAGACGTTCCTCCATGCCGCACTGGCCGTCGGCGCCCTGCTCGCGCTCACGTTTCTGGCAGTCGGCCTGCGGGACTTCTGCAAGACCATTCTGGAGGCCCAGGAGAGCCGCTATCGCTTTTATCTGACCAGCTGCCTGGAGGAGAAGAGCATGGCAATGTTCTATCAGACCTATGAGAAAAAGCAGACGCGAGACCAGCGCAAGCGGGCCGAGGAAGCAAGCTATATGATGAACGGCAAGGTGCCGCTGTGTCAGGTCCCGAACCTGATGACGGAGCTGATCTGCAATGCCCTGTGCTATGCCCTGTTCGGCACGATCCTCTCGCGCATCAGTCCACTGCTGTTGGTGCTGCTGACGCTTGCGGCACTGGTCAACCTGTTGTGCGTCCGGGCCTATAACCGCTATGAATACGCCTCCCGCGGGGAGCGGACGGACATTGGCCGGAGGCTGCGGTATGTGTCTAAAAATGCTGCCGATTTTGCGGCGGCCAAGGATATCCGCATCTACGGCATGGCGACATGGCTGCGCGAGACGTTTTCAGACCTGTTCCTGCAGGATACCGCGTGGTCCGCACGGCTGAACCGCCGTCTGCTTCTGGGGCGGCTTGTCGACCTGCTGGTGATCCTGCTGCGCGACGGCGGGGCCTATGCCCTGCTGCTCGTCATGGCGGTGCGGGGCGAGCTGCGGCCGGATGAATTCGTGCTGTATTTTTCCGCCATCTCCGGCTTTGCCACGTTTATCGGCAACATGATCTCCGCCTGGAACGAAATGCAGACCGCCAGCCTGAAGGTCAGCGATTACCGGCAGTTTATGGAGCTGCCGGACACGGACGGAACGGGAACGGCGCATGCGGCGGACCACCGGGAGCACGCACCGGAGATCACGTTCGACCATGTATCATTCCGCTATGACGGGGCGGCACATGACACGCTGCACGATATCAGTCTTACGCTCCGTGCCGGGGAGCATGTGGCGCTTGTTGGCCTGAACGGCGCGGGCAAAACGACGCTCGTCAAGCTCCTGTGCGGGCTGTATGCGCCGACATCCGGCACGATCCGGATCGACGGCGTCCCCGCGGCGGAGTTCCGCCGGGACGACTATGCGGCGCTGTTCGCTCCGGTGTTTCAGGAGGTCCGCACGGCCTGCTTTTCGCTGGCCGAGACGGCCGCCTGCGCCTTCGGCCCTGAGGTGGACCGGGAGCGGGCGGAGCGGTGCCTGCGCGCGGCCGGGCTGGGAGAAAAGCTGAATGCCCTGCCGCACGGCATGGATACGCATCTGGATAAACAGGTGAATCCGGACGGCATTGAGCTGTCCGGCGGCGAGGCGCAGAAGCTCATGATGGCCCGCGCCCT
Source organism: Faecousia sp. (assembly GCF_048519415.1). Taxonomy (NCBI): domain Bacteria; kingdom Bacillati; phylum Bacillota; class Clostridia; order Eubacteriales; family Oscillospiraceae; genus Faecousia; species Faecousia sp. The sequence continues at coordinate 11,572 of NZ_DBFZUT010000063.1, forward strand.
GTATAAGGACGCACCGGTGCTCGTGCTCGACGAGCCGACGGCGGCGCTTGACCCCATTGCGGAGAATGAGGTCTATGAGCAGTACCGGCGCATGGCGGCAGGGAAGACATCCCTGTTCATCTCGCACCGGCTGGCCTCGACCCGCTTCTGCGACCGGATCGTGCTGCTGCGCGACGGCGGCATCGCCGAGGAGGGCACGCACGAAACGCTCCTTGCGGCGGGCGGAGAATATGCAAGGCTGTATGAAATTCAGAGCTGCTGGTATCAGCCCGGCTATCAGGGAGGGAAGCAGGCATGAAAGAACGTTGGGATCTGAACCGCCGCGCGGTCCGGCTGCTGTGTCATCTGGACCGGAAATACTTCCTCTGTACCCTGTTTTCCAGCCTGACGACTGCGATCGCGCCCTATATCCCGATCTATTTTTCGGCTAAGATCATCGATGCCCTGACGGCCGGTGCGGGCGGAAAGACGCTTGCCCTGTATGCTGCGCTCACCGTCGGCCTGACGGCCCTTATCGGGCTGGCAGGCGCCCTGCTGAAAATGCATGCGGACGTCGGCGAGGCCGAGCTGGACCGGCTGGTTGACTGGAAGCATGCGGAAAAGGCCATGGATCTGCCCTATGCCCTGATCGAGGACCGCAAGACGGCCCTGCTCCGGGAACGGATCGAGATGGAGACGCAGACAGGCTATAATGTGTATTACTATGCCGTGACGGCGGGCGGCCTTGTCCGCTATGCGGTGCAGATCGCGGCCGCCGTCCTGCTGACATTCTCCCTGTTCCGGCCCGGCCTGCTCTCCGCCGGGGCAAAACTGGCGCTGCTGGCGGGCATCGTGCTGACGGCTGTGGTCAGTGTTCTGACCGGCCGCCGGTACGGCAGACTGCGCAGCGAGTTCTTTGCCGGATGTGTGGACGACAACATCCGCGGCGAAAAGCTGTATGATTACACCAGCAACGATTCCTCCGGTAAGGATATTCGCCTGTACGGTATGCGGGCCGCACTGCTGCAGAAGGAGCGGGACTTTAACGAAAACTTCTGCAGGCGGGAGAGAAGCATGAATTTCGGTGTTGCGTGGATGGGGCTCCTCTCCAATTTTGTGACGTATGCGCTCCAGTTCGGCGTCTATCTGCTCCTGATCGCGGCGGCGCTGCGGGGCGGCCTGTCCGTCGGCTCCATCGCGCGGTATGTCTCTTCCATCATGCTGCTGCTGGCGGGCGTCTCCGGGCTGGCGCGCACGATTCGGATTTCCGTCACGAACGAGGAATACATGAAGCGCTATCTCGACTACTTCGATATCCCAAACCCCATGTATCAGGGCTCGCTCAGTGTGGAAAAGCGCGATGACGATCGCTATGAGGTGGAATTCCGCGATGTGTCCTTTCGCTATCCCAACATGGAGGCCTATGCGCTGCGCCATGTGAGCATGAAGTTCCGCATCGGCGAAAAGCTGGCCGTCGTCGGCCGCAACGGCAGCGGTAAGACGACGTTCATCAAGCTGCTGTGCAGGCTCTATGACCCGACGGAGGGCGAGATCCTGCTCAACGGCGTTGATATCCGAAAATATGACTATGCGGAGTATCAGGCGCTGTTCTCCGTTGTGTTTCAGGACTTCCGCCTGTTCGCTTTCTCCCTCGGGCAGAATGTGACGGCCGGAGCGGATGTTGACCGCGCGCGGGCGGAGGTCTGCCTGCGGGAGGCCGGGCTCGGCGAACGCCTTTTGCGCATGCCGGACGGCCTCGACACGATGCTTTACCGCGATTTTGACCCGCATGGCGTGGTGATCTCCGGCGGCGAGGCGCAGAAGATCGCCATCGCCCGTGCACTTTACAAGAATGCGCCCTTCCTCGTGCTCGACGAGCCGACGGCGGCGCTTGACCCCGTTTCCGAATATGAGGTCTACCGGAAGTTCAATGCGATCTCCGGCGGCAAGACGGCGCTCTATATCAGCCATCGGCTGGCCTCGTGCCGCTTCTGCGATGAAATTCTGGTGTTCTCGGCAGGCAGTATCGTCCAGCACGGCGCGCATGAGGCGCTTCTGCAGGAAAAAAACGGAGAATATGCCCGCCTCTGGCACGCGCAGGCGCAGTATTATGACGATTCTTTACAGAAAAAGAATTCTGTAAAATAGCTGAAAAACGGATGAATATGAACGGACTGTGAACAAACATCGTGCATTGTGTGAATATTAGCACTCTCCTATTGACAGTGCTAAAAACGGTGGTATAATGCAGTTGAACCTTGAGAGAGGGGACAGAAACCCACCCCCAAGGGAACAAAACCACAACCACATTGGGAACATAATACAGGCCCGGCTGCACGGGAGCCTCTCCCGGAGGCGGCTGGAGCGAATGGAGGTATGACTTATGCTGCCCAGCATCTATAGTGAAAATTTGTTTGATGATTTCTTCTCGGATCCGTTTGATATGGTAATGCCGCGTAGCCTCAATGCCCTGTACGGCAAGCATGGCAAGAACCTCATGAAGACCGACGTCCGTGAGACCGAGGACACCTATGAGCTTGACATCGACCTGCCGGGCTTCAAGAAGGAAGAAGTGAATCTGGAGCTGAAGGACGGTTATCTCACCATTCAGGCCGCAAAGGGTCTGGACAAGGAAGAGCCGGAGAAGAAGGGTAAGTACATCCGTCAGGAGCGTTACGCCGGTGCGTGCAGCCGCAGCTTCTATGTCGGTGAGCATGTGGAGCCGGAGGACATCCGCGCGAAGTTCGAAAACGGCATCCTGCAGATCTCTCTGCCGAAGGCCGCAAAGAAGCAGCTCCCGAAGAGCAATGTCATTGCCATCGAGTAACGGCATATTCAATATCCCGCAGAGGAATTTCCCCCTGCGGGATATTTTTTTGCGAAGGCACATTGAAAATGCGAACAAAAGCCTCGCAGAGTTTGCGCTCGCAAGCGCAAAGAAAGTAGGAATCATTTTCTCCGGCGGCGTGTACGTCGGAGAAAATACCGCTCGGCTCGCAAACGTGCGAAGGGTGCGCCCTTCGTGCGCTGCAGCGAGCCGCAGCCCTTTCAAACGAGAGCCCAGTGAAACGGGTCTCGTTTGAGAGCTTGGCAAAAATCCTTTTTTGACAAGCTCATACCCCGCCGGGGTTTCCCCTGCGGGATATTTTTATGCCCGTATAGCCGAATCAAAATGCTGCGCATATGCTGGCAGGAGGTGAGTGCGATGATCCACACCGTTTTGCCGGGAGAGACGCTGCGCGGCATCGCTGCGATGCATGGGACCGGACCGGACCTGCTTGCCGCTTGGAACGGGACGGCGGAGCCCTTGACCGGGCAGGAGCTGCTCGTGCTGCATCCGCAGGCGCTGCACACCGTCCGGTGCGGCGAGAGCTGGCAGAGCCTGTCTGCGCGCTTTGGCCTGCCGGAGCTGCGCCGCTGCAATCCCGGGCCGCTCCGGCCGGGGCGGCGGCTCGTGCTGGGCTTCCGGGAGCGCGGCACGCGGCCGCTGGCGCTGTGCGGCACGATGGGGCCGGAATGGAACGATCCGGGGCTTTCCTATACATGTGAGCTGGCGGCGGACGCTGCGGAGCTTGACGGCGACGGCGCGCTGCATCGCCTGCCGCTGCATGGCCGCCCGGCCTGCCTGCGCCTCACGGGAAGCGGAGCAAAGCTGGAAACCCTGCTCCGCAGCCGGGCCGCGCAGGAGCGCCTTCTGCTCGAGACGGCTGCACTCTGCCGCGCGCATGGCACGGCGCAGGTCGAGCTGGCGGTCCGTGATCTGCTGCCGGACTGCGATCCGGCTCCGTTGGTCTCCCGGCTGCAGGCGCTTCTGGCGGAGCGGGGCGGAGGACTGACGCTGGCCCTGCCGCGGCCCGGCGCGCTCGGCTGGGAGGCCCCGATGCTGGCTCGGCTGGCTGCCGCTGCCGGGCGGGTGCGCGCTGCGCCCGGTCTTCCGGGGCTGCCGCCGGAAAAATTACTGGCGGACTATGACGATGCGGCGTGCGACCGCTGCGGCCTTCGGACGGAGCGGCTCAGCCGGGGTGAGGCGCTGGCCCTGGCCCGGCGGACAGGGGCCTGCCTGCGCTATGATGCGGCGGCGAAGCTGACGTGCTTTTCCTACCGCGATGAGACGGGCGCGCCGCACACGGTGCGCTTTGCGGGCCTGCGCAGCTGGATGGAGCGCCTGCGCGCGCTGGAGCAGGCGGGCGTCGCGGCTCTGGCGCTCCGCGCCCCGGATCCGGCCCTTTGCCTGCTGCTGCATACGCAGTTCCGGCTACGGTAAAAATACGGTGAAAAGGTGAAAAAATGTAGCGTCGCTCACTGAGCGACGCTACGAAAATATCATTCGTTGTTTGTGATTTTAACGGCAGCCTGTGCGAATGGGGCGCGCAGGGAACGCCTTGCGGAGGACGCTTCAACGGTAAAAGGGCATTGATACTCGCCGCGCATCCTGATGTGTCATTGCGAGGAGCGAAGCGACGTGGCAATCTCATGCAGCATCCCGCGAATCCGCCGAGGCTGCCCCACGATATTGTCCACTTTCCATTTTCAACCTGCCGCGCGGCCGCTTACAACGGCGTACCCGCTTCTTCTTCCGGCGGCCTGCGGCACAGGGCGGCAAGCTCGGCGAAGCGGGCGCAGATGCGGTCGTAGTTCTCCGGGCGGTGGGGGAACAGGCAGGCGGAGCAGTCCTTGATGCCGCTTTCCGTGTACTGCAGGCCGCCGCCGCAGCGCTCGCCAAGGGCGTAGAGCGGGCAGAAGCAGAACAGACAGTTGAAGTGCTCCGGATCGTTCGTCTTGTGGCACGGAAAATATTCGCATTCCCGGTTCTGAAAGAATTTATAGTGCTCGCTCATGGTCTCCTCCCGACCGGGTCCCCGGTCTTTACCTTGCTTTCGATGCCGCGGGCCGACCATTTGGCGATATCCGCGGCGGGTTCGAACTTCCCATGCTCCAGCAGCAGGATGACGGTCGAGCCGCCGTATTCAAAGTAGCCCTTTTCCTGCAGGCGCGCGCAGGCGGCTGCGCCGGTCTCGTGGTTGCAGATGCGGCCGACGAGCATGGCTCCGACCTCCATCTGCACGATATCGCCGAAGTGCTCCGTGTGCAGCAGCGTGCGGGCGCGGGCGTTGCGGCGGTAGACGCCGAGCGAGCCTGCGATCGGGTTGACGCTGTGCAGCACGCCGGGGATGCGGACCGTCGGCTCCTGCGTGCCGGTGTCCGGATAGGCATAGCGGTGGTAATCATCCGGCGACAGGCGGAAGATCAGGCACCAGCCGCCGAGGAAGCGCTGCGCCAGCGCGTCGTCCGCCAGCAGCTCGCCGAGGCGGTAGGAGACATCCTTCACGGTAAAGACGCTGTCCTCGCCGATGGGCAGGGCCGTCAGCTTGGAGTCCGCGATGGCGGGCAGCTCGTCCGGGGCGGCGCGGTCGTCCGTACGGACGCGCTGCCGGGTGAAGAAATCGTTGAAGCACCGGAACGTCTGCTGCGTGCAGTCCGAGACGTCGATGTCATACTGCGCCAGAAACCGGCGCACCTTCCCGCGGGAAAGCGGGCTTTTCTGCCATGCGGCATAGAGCTGCGAAACGAAGCGGCGGCAGAGGATGCCGCGGGCGAGCAGGCGGCCGAACGCCGTGCCGTAGACAAAGTGCATGGCGCCCGCGCCGACCTCCGGCTCCTGCGTCAGCGCGCCCTGCGCGCGGTTCCAGACCTCCCGCATGGCGCTCACAGCAGGGTGCGCAGCGCGTCGATGACGGAGGCTACGCTGCCCTCGGCGCTCGGCGCGGCATCGCGGAAGTCATAGCGGCGCATGGCCGGGTCGCAGTCGCCCGTGCGGAAGCCGTAATCTGCGGCCTGCAGCATGGCGAGGTCGTTCGGTGCGTCGCCGACGCAGACAAGAATGCTGCGGCCGAGCGTGTCGGCCAGACGGCGGGCAGCCGAGCCCTTGTCGCAGCCGCCCGCGCTGATCTCCATATTGCGCGGCAGCGCGCGGGTGATGGCATAGCGATTTCCGACGAGTCCGGCCGTGTAGCGCTGCAGCTCGTCAAAATAGGCGATCTCCTCCGGCGGGGTGTTGGCCGGGTCGTCATAGCCCACCTGCTTCGACGTGCCATAGACGGCCAGCTTGATCCACGGCTGCGGCGGCAGGACAGCTTCGTGCTGTACCGGCACGCCGTTGGCAGCCAGCGCGGCATCCCGGCGGGGATCGTCGCCGTAGGCATAGTGGCAGTCGAGCGTCTGCACCTCGGTACGCTCGTTCGGACAGTGGTCGCGCAGAGCCTGCAGCAGCTGCGGGGCGTCGTCCGCGAGCGGGAAGGCAAACAGCAGCTCGTCCGTGCGGTAATCGTAGCACGCGCCACCGTTATAGAGAATGCACGGCGCATTCACCGGCACGAGCGCGGCCTTCTTGCGGAACATCGGAATGCTCCGGCCGCTGGCCACGGTGAAAATGCCGCCCTCGGCCTGAAAGGCGGCGATGGCCTCGAGATTGCGGGCGGGGATCTGCCCGGACATATCCGTCAGCGTATGGTCAAAGTCACTGGCAAGCAGGACATTGGAAAATCTACCCATGCTGTTCCTCCGTAAACGATGTAATCTGATGTAATCTGATGTAATTTTGAAGTGCTTTATCATTATACCAGACTGTCAAAAAAACTGCCAAGCCAAAAGTTTCGGAGGGAAGGATCGTGTGAAAGGAAACCGTCAGGGTGTCCTTTCGCGTTCCATAACCCGCCGCAGCGGCAGAATTGCAAAATAATAATACAAAATTCTATTTTGCAATTCTGGAAGCAGCTTGGCGAAAAAGTCCAAAGGGACTTTTTTGACAAGCTGATTATACCATATTCTGATATGAGCGGCAAGCCGCCAATTTTTGCGCGGAAGTTGCATTTTTCGCGGTTTTGTGTTATCGTTATGCAAATGAAAGAAAAAAGAATGGGGGAGATTGCCTTGCGGCGATTTTTTCTTGCCGTTTTCTGTGCGCTGGCGTTGAGCCTGAGTGCGCTGGCGGCGGACGCGGCGCTGCCGTCGCTCGAGGCGGCGGTCAACGTCCGGGAGGACGGCGTGTGCGAGGTCACGATGACGGCGGAGGTGGATTTTTCCGCCGCGCAGGACAGCCTGCTCATCCCGCTCGGGACGGACGCGCGCGACATCACGCTGGCCGGGTGGAGCTATGAAACGGTCCTGCAGGATGGCGTGACCTGCCTGAAGCTGAGCAATCCTGCCGGCTTCAGCGGCAAGCAGCAGTTTACCTGCAGCTATACGCTGCCGTGCCGTGCGGCCGAGGCCGCGGACGGCCAGCAGTTCCGCCTGAGCCTGCCCGAGACGGGCTGGGACTATGCCATTGACAGCTATTCCCTGACCATGACGTTTCCGGCACAGGTCACGAACGCGCCGGAGTGGACGAGCGGCTACTACGGCGACGTGGTGGACAACTATCTCGACATCCGCACGCAGGAAAATACCGTGACGGCGAAGTCCACGGCCGCCATGCGCGATCATGAGACGCTCACCGTTTCGGTACAGTTCCCGGCGGATACGTTCAATCTGCGCGACCAGCCCGGCAAGACGGCCGGGTTCGACCGCATCGCCTTTCTGGTGCTGCTGGCGGCGGCCGTGGCGTTCTGGTTCCTGCGCCTGCGCAGCGGGCTGATCCTCCCGCGCGCGCAGCAGACCATCGGCATGGAATCCACGGCGGGTGAGATCCCCTGCCAGCTCCTCAGCGAAGCGCCGGACGCTGCGGGCATGATCGTTCATTGGGGCAACCTCGGCTATCTGACCGTGCGGATGTCGCGCGGACGGGTGATCCTCTATAAGCGCATGGAGATGGGCAACGAGCGCAAGCCCTCGGAGCGGCGCTTCTTTGCCGCGCTGTTTCGCGCGGGCGCTTCGTGTGAGGCGGGCGGCCTGCGCTACCAGGCTGCCGTACGCGAGATGCAGGCTCCGATCCTGGCGGGCTGGCGGCGGCGGATGTTCACGGGCGGAAACCCGCTCGTGCTGCGCCTGCTCGGCGCAGCGGCAGGCCTGTTTGCCTCGCTTCTGACGTTTGACCGCCTTCTGCCTGCGACGGGCTCACGCTGGGTCTGGCTGCCGGTGCTGACGGCGCTGGGTACGGCGGCCTGCGTGCTCGTGCAGCGGGGCGTGGGTTCCCTGTTCCGCCGCCGCCGTGCGCTGGCCTTGGCGCTGGGCGGCCTCAGTGCGATCGCACTTGTGATCTTCGGCGTACTGGCGGGCTCTCTGCCGTATCAGCTCCTGAGCCTGCTGCTGCAGGTCTTCTGCGCGGGGACAACGCTGTTCGGCGGCCGCCGGACTTCCGCAGGCGAGGAGCGCCTGCGCCGCCTGCTCGGTCTGCGGCGCTATCTGCGCCGGGCAGACAGTGCCTCCCTGCAGCGCCTGACGCTGCAGGACCCACAGTATTTCTACCGGATGCTCCCGTTCGCGGAGGAGATGGGCGTCGGCGGGCGCTTCGTCCGTTGCGCGGCCGGTCTGGAGCTGGAGCCCTGCCTCTGGCTGGAGGGCGCGGCCCCGCGCCGCGCCGGGGACTTCTTCGCCCGGTATGCCGCCGTCTGCGCCCGTCTGCGCGGAGAGGACGGCAGAGCGTCTGCCGTTCCGCGCCGCCCGGCTCCGCGGCCCGCAGCCCGTACGGCCTCCCGTCCTGCGCCGCAGCGCCGCACGCCGCCGTTTGCCGCGCCGGAGCCGCAGCGGCCGCCGATGCGCCCGCACCGCAGAGAGGAGTATGATCCGGATGAAGTCTGAGGAATACCGCTTTTACGCGCTCGTATCCCGCATGCGCTATATCACGCGCTGGGGCCTGATGCGCAACACCTTTTCCGAAAACGTGCAGGAGCACAGCCACATGGTCGCCGTGCTGGCCCACGGGCTGGCGCTCATCCGGCGCGACATCCTCGGCCTTCCGGCCGATCCGGAGCGCTGCGCCACGGCGGCGCTGTTCCACGATGCCTCCGAAATTCTGACCGGCGACCTGCCGACGCCGGTGAAGTATTATAACCCCGACATTCGCGCGGCCTATAAGCAGGTGGAGCGCGTGAGTGCGGATAAGCTGCTCGAGCTGCTGCCCGAGGCCCTGCGCCCGAGCTATGCTCCGCTCGTGCGGGAGTCCGACCCCACGGTGCACGACATCGTCAAGGCGGCGGACAAGCTCTCGGCGCACATCAAGTGCATCGAGGAGCTGCGCGCGGGAAATCAGGAATTTGCCTCGGCAGCCGAGCAGACAAGGCAGGCCCTGACGGACATGCACCTGCCGGAGCTGGACTGGTTTCTGGAGCATTGTCTGGACAGCTTTGGAAAAAATCTCGATCAATTGGAATAATATTCACTGCACTTCTGAGGCTCCCTGCCGGGAAACTGGCGGGGAGCCTTTTTGAAAGCCCTTACATAGTAATTTTACAGAATATTCCTCTGTGATTTTGCACAAATTCGAAAAACAGAAATTGTGACCTTCGACAAAGTTATACAGAACCCCTTGACAATGGGGCAAAACAGCGGTATTCTAGCACCAGAAATTGAAGTAAGCGTTTACATTTTCAGTCAGGCACAGCGGATGCCTGACCGGCAGCGACCTCCCGGAAGCGGGACAGCGATGCGCTGCTTTTTTTGAGCGGATGTTTGTAAGCCCTTACAACTCCCAAAATTCCGGGAATTCCGGAGCTTGGGGGCGGAAAAGCGGCACAGGACGGTGAGGGGAATGGGAAAGCAGGAAGCCAATATCTACGAGATCGCCAGAGAGGCCGGTGTCTCCATCGCAACGGTCTCGCGCGTCATCAATCACAGCAACGCGGTCAGCGAGAAGAGCTACCGCCGCGTGATGGATGCCGTCCGCAAGTTCAACTACGTCCCCAACAGCACGGCCCGTTCGCTCAGCACCTCGACCTCGACGTCCATCGGCGTCGTCATCCCGGATATCAACAACCCGTTCTTCTCCCTGCTGCTCGAGGGCATCACCCGGGTGGCCGATGAGCGGGGCTATCACGTTCTGCTGTTCAACACCGCAGAAAATACGGACCGCGAGCATCAGGTCCTGCAGACCATGCGCGAGCACCGCCTGCGCGGCATCATCATCACGCCGGTCTCCGAGCAGGACCCCGATACGATGAAGCGGCTCCACAATTTTGAGACACTCGGCATCCCCGTGGTCCTGCTCGACCGTGAGGTCGACAGCCAGTTCTTCGATCGTGTCGTCACGGACGACGAGCGCGGCGTGCATGCGGCTGTCAGCGAGCTGATCCGCGTCGGTCACCGCCGCATCGCCATCATCACCGGTCCCGAGGCCTCGCGCCCCGGCCGCGAGCGCCTGCGCGGCTACTACCGCGCGCTGCGCGAGCATGGCCTGCCCGTCACACCGGCTTATATCCGCAAGGGCGACTTCATGGTCGACTGTGCCTATGAGCAGACGCTGGCGCTGTGCGCCATGCAGGAGCCGCCCACGGCGGTGTTCTCTTCCAACAATATGACGACCTACGGGTGCCTCAAGGCGTTCAATGAGCTGGGGCTCCGCGTAGGCACCGACATCGCTTTGGTTGGCTTTGATGATATCGACGCACTGTGCTGGCTGGATTACAACATTTCCGTCGTCAGCCGTGACGTGCCGGAAATGGGCAAGCAGGCCATGCGCCTGCTGCTGCAGCGGTTTGAAAGCGAGCGGGGTGAGCGCGCGGGCGCGCGCGAGTGCCTGCCGACGGAGCTGCTGCTGCGCGGCTCGGAGCTGCTGCCGGAGAGCGGCAGGGCACATTAATAATAATTTGTCAGGTTTGTGAGCCGGAGCTTTCCGGCGTGTTTGACTGGAGGTAACGAAATTGAAACAGAAGGTAACGGTATTTGGCAGCTTTGTCGTCGATCTCATGGCGCGCACCCCGCATCTGCCCGCTCCCGCCGAGACGGTCAAGGGCAGCTTCTTCAAGCAGGGCGCCGGCGGCAAGGGCTTCAATCAGGGCGTCGCGGCGCATAAGGCCGGCGGCGATGTGGCAATGATCACGAAGCTGGGCCGCGATTCCATGGCGAACGTGGCACTGGACGTCATGACCGAGCTGAACATGCCGAAGGATTTTCTCTTCTATAACGACGACGTCGCAACGGGCATCGCCCTCATCATGGTCGATGAGAATTCCAGCCAGAACGAGATCGTCATTGTCCCGGGCGCCTGCGGCACCATCACGGCCGAGGACATCAAGTCCGTTGAGCAGCGCATCTGCGATTCCGCCTATATTCTGCTGCAGCTCGAGGTCAATCAGGATGCCAACGAGGCCGTAGCAAAGCTTGCCAAGGAGCACGGCGTCCGCGTCATCCTGAATACCGCCCCGTATCAGCCCGTCACCGACGAGTTCCTGAAGGGCTGCTGGCTCGTCACTCCGAACGAGGTCGAGGCAGAGGAAATGACCGGCGTCGCCGTCACGGATCTCGAGAGCGCGAACCGCGCCGCGAAGATCTTCTTCGAAAAGGGTGTTGAGAACGTGCTCATCACGCTCGGCAGCCGCGGTGTTTACATCAACACCGGCGACCGCGCCGAGATCATCCCCGCCTTCCATGTCAAGGCCGTTGACACGACCGGCGCAGGCGATGCCTTCAATGGCGGCCTGCTGGCCGCTCTGGCCGAGGGCAAGGACATCTGGGAGGCTGCCCGCTTCGCAAGCGGCCTGGCCGCCCTGTCCGTGCAGCGCATCGGCACGACCCCGGCCATGCCGACCCGCGAAGAGATCGACGCGTTCCTCGCGGAGCATTGATTTGTTTCTGACGCACCGGATGTGCGTGAAAATCTGAAGGAGGATCATTCATCATGTTAAGAGGAGTTCCTGATATCATCGGTTCTGATCTGCTCAAGGCTCTGGCCGATACCGGCCACGGCGATCTCATTGTCATCGCGGACCACTTCTATCCGCCCGTCACGAAGTCTCCGAACGCCATCAGCATTCAGGCCAAGGGCAACACGGCCGCCGAGATGGTCGACGCCGTCCTGCAGCTCGTTCCGCTGGACGTCGAGTATGAAGCCCACCCCATCGAGTACATGGTCCCGGATGCGGATTCCGGCGTTGTCCTGACGGAGAACAAGGTCTGGGACGACACCATCGCCGCCGTCGTGAAGCACGGCTACGATGCCAAGTGCGTCGGCCAGATCGAGCGCACGAAATTCTATGAGAAGGCTGCAAAGGCCTACGTCACCATCTGCACGAGCGAGCGCCTGCCGTATGGCTGCATCATCCTGCAGAAGGGTGTTATGTGATCGGATGTAATTGCAGCGTGCAATTTCATTAAATAAATTAGGAGGAAAACAACAATGAAGAAACTCATCGCACTGCTTCTTGTGATCGCTATGGTCGGCTGCCTGTTTGCTGCCTGCGCAAGCGATGGCAACAACGACACCCAGCCCGCGACCGACGCTCCCACCGAGAGCAACGACAACAACAGCGACAACACCGACAACACCGATAATACCGACAACAACGAGTCCGGCAAGACCTACAAGATCATCTATGTCACTCCGTCTACGGCTTCCGATTTCTGGAGCCAGATCGAGACCGGCATCAAGCAGGCCATGAAGGACTACGAAGCGCAGCTCGGCGTTAAGATCGAGTACTCCATCACCGGCCCTGCCGAAGAGGCTGATGCAGAAGGCTATGTCTCCGCTCTGGAGAACGCGATCGCCAGCCAGCCTGACGCGATCCTGACCGCTACCCTGAACATCGACCCGACCGTCCCGAAGGCAAAGGAAGCCCATGACGCAGGTATCGTCCTGAACTTCGTCAACTGCGGCCTTGGCAACGGCGATGAGGGCGACGAGGGCACTCATGGCGAGTACTACAACGAGTTCTACTACTGCTCCAACACCACCATCGGCGAGATGGCCGCTCAGGCTTTCCTCGACGCCATGGCTGAAAAGGGCATCTCCACCGACAAGGGCACCATCGGCATGCAGATGAACATGGAGAACGCTGCTCTGGACTTCAGAATGCAGGGCTTCCGTGACTACATGGCTGAGAAGGCTCCCGGCCTGACCCTGACCGACACCGAGTACAACGACAACGACTCCGCGGATGCTCAGGCTGATGCCGAGAACACCATCAACGCTGTCGGCGCTGACCTCATCGGCATCTATGCCGGCAACAACGTCACCTGCGACGGCGTCTGCAACGCTCTGCGTGCTGCCAACATGAAGGAAGGCGTCGTTTCCATCGGCGTTGACTCCGACGATGTCGAGATCGCCGCTCTGCGCGACGGTTTCCTGTCCGCCATCATTGTTCAGGACGCTTTCACCCAGGGCTACAAGTGCATGGAGAACGCCATCCTGACGCTGGTCAACGGCCAGAACCCCGAGACCTCCAAGCAGGTCAACTGCCCGCCTGTCGTTGTCAACATGGAGAACATCGACAGCGAGAAGATCCAGTTCATGATGTCCCCGTACGTCAAGTAATTCCGGACTGAATATCGATCTCTGAACGAAACCGTGAGGGCCGCTGCGGCCTTGCAGACCGCAGCGGCCTTCTTTTCCAAAGGAATGAGGGTGCAACATTGCAAGAGAATACAATCTTAAGAATTGAGCACGTCAGCAAGTTCTACCCCGGTGTTACGGCACTGAAAGACGTGAGCTTCACCTTGCAGAAAGGCGAGGTGCGTGCGCTGGTCGGTGAGAACGGCGCAGGCAAATCCACCCTGATCAAGTGCATCATGGGTGTCGAGAAGCCCGATGAGGGCAAGATCACCATGAATTATAATGGTGAGTGGGTCGTCAATGCCACCGCAGTCGATGCGCAGGCACACGGCGTCTTTGCAAACTACCAGCATGTCAATATCGCTCCGGATCTCAGCATCGCGGAGAACTACTTCCTCGGCCGTCAGCCCAAGACGAAGCTCGGCCTCGTCGACTGGAAGAAGATGGCTCGGGACAGCAAGAAGATCATCGATAAATTTGAAATGGGCGTTGACCCTCTGGCGAAGATCCGCGAGCTCCCCATTGCCATGCAGGCGATGGTCACGATCAGCAAGATCTCCGTGAACGAGGATATCCGTCTTGTCATTTTCGACGAGCCGACGGCTCTGCTCGAGAATGAAAAGGTCGATATGCTCTTCCGCTTCATCGGAGAGCTGAAGAGCCAGGGCGTCAGCATCATCTATATCAGCCATCGTCTCGAAGAGATCATGCAGATCTGCGACAGCGTGACCATCCTGAAGGACGGCTCCTACGTCGATACGATGCCCATTGAGAACGTGACGAAGGATTCGCTGATCCAGATGATGGTCGGCCGCCCCGCCACGGATATCTACAACATCCGTCACTTTGACACTGACGAAGAGCTGCTGCGCGTGGAGAATTTCAGCGACAGCAAGCACTTCAAGAATATTAATTTCACCCTGCACAAGGGCGAGATCCTCGGCTTTGCCGGTCTGGTCGGCGCGGGACGCAGCGAAGTGATGCGCGCCCTGACGGCCGTGGAAAAGCGCCTGAGCGGCGATGTCTATCTGAAGGGCAAAAAGGTCCACCTTTCCAATCCGACCGACGCGCTGAAGCACGGCATCGGCTTCCTCACCGAGGACCGCCGCACCGACGGCTGCGCGCTGAAGCTGGATATCAAGACGAATGTCAACATGAGCTCCTACGATATGATCAGCAAGGCGGGCTGCCTGAACCTCCGCAAGGAGAAGAAGCGCGCGGAGGAATTCTCCAGAAGCGTGAATGTCAAAACGCCGTCTATTTCGCAGCTCGTCGGCAATCTCTCCGGCGGCAACCAGCAGAAGGTCGTTATCGCCAAGCTGCTTTGCCGCGATCCCGAAATCCTGATCTTTGACGAGCCGACTGTCGGCATCGATGTCGGCGCGAAGCAGGAGATTTTCAAGCTCATCGAGCGCCTGACCGAACGCGGCCGCGGCGTGATCCTGATCTCGTCCTATCTGCCGGAGGTCATGGGCCTTTCCGACCGTCTGATCGTCATGGCGCAGGGCAAGATCACCGCAGAATACGACAAAGAAGCTCTGAAGACCCTTACGGAAGCGGATGTTCTCCGTATGGCCTCCATTGAAGACTAAGAGGAGAGATAGTTATGTCCACGCTTACCAAGAATAAAAAACCCAATGCGTTTGTGCGGCTGACCAAGCACTCTGAGTTCACCATCGGCCTGGTCGTTATCGCGCTGTTCCTGCTGGCCACGTTCCTGACCAAGAACTTCTTCGGCTCCTACAACCTGAAGAACCTGACGAAGCAGGGCGCCATCGTCGGCGTTCTGGCCGTCGCGCAGACCTTCATCATCATCACGAGCGGTATCGATATTTCCGGCGGCGCCATCGCCGGTCTCGGCTGCATGACGATGGCCATGATCATGAACGGCAAGGGCACGTCCATGCTCGGCATTGCCATCCTCGCCAACTTCGTCGTCTGCACCCTGTGCGGCTTCCTGAACGGCGTGATCATCTTCGACCTGAAGGTCCCCGCCATGATCGCCACCCTCGGTACGCAGACCATCTTCCGCGGCATCCTGAAGCTGCTGTGCAACGGCAACTCCATCTCGTTCTTTGAGCCGGACGGCGCAACGTTCGTCAAGCTCTTTGACACCATCGGCAACTATGACAT
The DNA here is from genome assembly GCF_048519415.1 of Faecousia sp. Classification (NCBI taxonomy): domain Bacteria; kingdom Bacillati; phylum Bacillota; class Clostridia; order Eubacteriales; family Oscillospiraceae; genus Faecousia; species Faecousia sp. The sequence goes on from NZ_DBFZUT010000063.1 coordinate 27,104, forward strand.
CTTCGGCGTCCTGCCGGTGCTGGCCTGCATCTGGATCGTCGTGGCAGTCATTGCCTTCCTGGTCCTGCGCTACACCGTCTTCGGCCGCGACCTGTTCGTCATCGGCTCCGGCATCGAGGTCGCCCGCCTGAGCGGCATCAAGGTCCGCAAGACCTTCTACCTCGTTTACTCCCTCGCCGGCTTTGTCTATGGCATTGCTGCCATCATGTTTGCCGGCCGTATTCTCCGCGCCATGCCGAACACCGGCGACGGCTACGACATGGACGCCATCGCGGCGGCAGTTATCGGCGGCGCTTCGCTGGCCGGCGGCCGCGGCGCGATCACCGGCACGTTTGTCGGCACGCTCCTGATGGTCGTCATCAAGAACGCCGGCAAGGCCTTCCAGATCAACGACTACATCCTCGACGTCATCACCGGCGCTCTGATCATCTTTGCCGTTGCAATGGACATGGTCAAGAGCCGCAAGAAGGCGTAACCTCCTACCCTCATTCCTTTTCCGTCCCCCGGTTTCGGCCGGGGGGCGGAAAAAAGAACAAATACAAGAAAACGCTTGACAAACCGTGCAAAATCGGATATAATCATTTTGCTGTTTCGGCGGCGGGTCATATATGGCGGCATAGCTCAGTTGGTAGAGCATTCGGTTCATACCCGGAGTGTCATTGGTTCGAGTCCAATTGCCGCTACCAAAACGGCCCGTTGGTCAAGTGGTTAAGACACCGCCCTTTCACGGCGGTAACATGGGTTCGAGTCCCGTACGGGTCACCAGAAAACAACCTTTGTCCTGAGGACAAGGGTTTTTTCTCTGTCTATGGCACATTTTGGCGGATACCATGGCGCAAAATGTAAATTGAATGTAGTGCGACTAGTAAAAAAGAAATGGAAATTCCTGTGGTTGCAAAACGGTAACAGACCTGATATCATCGGTCCAGTCCTCGCGAGACGAATTCACAGGAGGAGGTTTCCCATGTTCTGGATCCGTGATTTCGATTGCAGTGCGATCCGGACGATGCGGTGCATTCTGTTTGGTGTGGGCTGCTGAGCGGCAGCCGCAGCGGCCGGGGGGATCCCCGGCCGCTTTATCGTTCGCCGCAATGTAGCGACTGCACCAGCCATTGTAGGGGAGCGGCGTGCCCCTCCCGGAGCAATACTGGCAGTTTGCACCGGGTATCGAAAAATGGTGTGCACCAATTGCGTCTGTAGCGGCGCTCACTGCGCAGCCGTTGGCGGCTCTGCCGCCTTACGGATGCGGCGTGCCCCTTGCGGGTATTGAGCGCCTTGTACGGGAGTATTCAACGGCAGGAGGGTGCTGGTGCACCGCCGCATTACCCTGATGTGTCATTGCGAGGAGCGGAGCGACGTGGCAATCTCGGGAAGGCGCTTACGTTTTCGCCGGAACTCCCCTGTTATCCGGCATTGTACTGCGAGATTGTGACGTCGGCCTTTGGCCTCCTCGCAATGACAAACCTTTGATTTTCACCATTTTAACGATAGCCTGTTTATTTCGCAGGTGCAGTGCCGGGAGCGGCAAGCCGCTCCCCTACAAGGCGTGTGCGTTCGGCGATGCCGCCCTATAACTTGCCAGTCTGCAAGGCGCTCAGTGAGCGCCGCTACATTCTTCTCTCGCCCGGCGGTCTTGCGCAGTGAGCGCCGCTACACTCCATACTTCGGTGCATACCGTTTATCGGCAGCCGGTACGGGACGGCAGTGCCTTCCCGAGATTGCCACGGGCGCAAAGCGCCCTCGCAATGACAATTCGGGGGCCGGCACCATTTTAACGCCGTCCCGTTCGTATCGCAAGTGCAGCGCCGGGCCCGGCTGTCCGCTTCCCGCAGGAAGGCGCGGTGCTGCACCTGAACGGTTTTTCCCACAAAACACAAGATGGGGCTTGACATTTTGCCCGCTGCGGAGTAAACTCTGGTTAGAAATAACTAACCGAAAGAGGGGAGACGCATGGAGAAACAAAGCTTCTGGGACCGCTATGCGCGGCGGTATTCGCACTTCGTGCGCGCGGATCAGGAGGCCTATGCGCAGATGCTCGAGTGGATCCGTCCGGCCGTCCGTGACCGCACCGTGCTGGAGCTGGCAACAGGGACGGGCGTGATCGCGCACGGGATCGTGCACGAGGCGGCCTCTATCGAGGCGACGGATGCCTCTGCCGGGATGATCGACGTGGCACGAAGCCATTCCCATTCCCGCAAGCTGCACTTCTCTGTTCAGGACATGCGCTATCTGCCCTATGCCGACGGCAGCTTCGAGGTCGTCATCGCTGCCAATGTGCTCCACCTGCTGCCGGAGCCAGACAAGGCGCTCGATGAGGCTGCGCGCGTGCTCGCACCGGGCGGCCTGCTCATCGTGCCGACGTTTACGCATGCGGGGGAGGGCAGGCTTGCAAGGCTGCGCCTCTGGCTGATGCGCCGTGCCGGGTTCCCGCTGCGCTGGAAGTGGTCGCCTGCGGAGTTTCTGCAGTTCCTGCGCAGACACGGCTGGAAGGTCGTGCAGCACCATGTGCTGCAGGGCACGTTCCCGCTGACGTATGCCGCCTGCGTGCGCCGCTGTGCGGATGCGGAGCATGAAAAGCCTGTTACGGAACACGAAACGGCCTGAATTTGTAGTCATGTTATAAGATATCCATATCGACCCGGACTGCGGAATTCTGCTGCAGACCGGGCCGATTTTTTGTGAAGGTAGAGGGAGAAATATGGGCTCTGCAGCAAGCTGATTCAGCAATTCGCACAAATCAATCGGTACGATTTTATGGAAAGCTCCAAAAATATTTTTGCGGATTTACAAGCGGATTCAAACGTGGTATAGTTCAAACATAGTTTGTTAAACGTTTAGCAGTGGGAAGTGTTTTCCGACTGCGGCGAAGTATCCTGCTAGATGTCATCAGCAACGAGGCTCTCTCGTCATTGCGTGCAGGGCAAGGAATGCCCACGCCAAGGCTTCGCACACCGTTTGTCCGGCAGCTCGGCTTTATCAGGCGGTTTGTATGGTAATATCGTACAAAAATGCCTGCGGAAGGAGGGAAAGCGTGCGCTGACAAAGCTGTTACAAGCTGGAACGGGTCATTCCTGGATCGGAATCCACGCAGGATACCAGCCTGCCCTGTTGGGCGATATTTTTTCACCGCAAATGTTAAACGTTTAGCATTTTCGACGGAACTCGAAAGTACTATAGAATCTGAAAGGAGAGAACATTTCATGCAAAGAGTGAACCACCTGCCCAGACGTGTGATCTCGATCGTGCTGACCATCGTCATGGTCGCGTCCCTGCTCTCCGGCATCCTGCCGGGCCTCGGCGTGACGGCGAAGGCTGCGGCCAATGAGATCGCCAATGACAGCCTGAAGATCTCTGTCGGTGATCTTGGACAGATTTCTACGCTCAACATCGTGAATAATCCCAGAAATCGAAGCAATCGTGAGATCAACTTCGTCCTCCCCAATGACACCCGTCCCCAGAACGGTGTGCAGCATCAGTGGATGGGCGAAATGATCTTCTCCGTCCGCTCCAGCGCGGACGGCAGCTTCCCCGCCGACAACACCGGCTTTGTCGAGGTCGACACGAACAAGACCCTCGCAGCCGGCGGCTCGACCACCGCATCCAACATCGCTTCCGATAACCCCTATATCGAGAAGACCGTTGTCAGCGACAAGAAGGTCGAGGTCAACTTCATCGGCCAGGACCTGAGCTCCACGACGGACCGTACCATGAAGGGCTTCGATGTGAAGTCCACCTATGATATGGATACCGAGGACGGCTCCCTGCTGTGGACCATCACCCTGAAGAACAAGAGTGATGCGTATCTGGAATTCGGCGACGTCGGCCTGCCGATGCCGTGGAACAACAAGTACACGAACCAGAACAGCGTTTATTCCGAGCGCGTCACGGCCCATACCTTTGCAGGCGCGGACAGCGGCTATGCCTATGCGATCCGCTGCAGCGGCGAAGGCAACTACATCCTCTTCACGCCGGTCGCCACCTCCGGTGCCCGCATCGAGTATGTGGATAACTGGATCGGCAGCAACAACGGCGTCAGCGACAACCGTACCGGCAGCACGTTCTCCAACTGGACGGGCGACTCCGGCGAATGGCAGCCGGGCCTGAGCGTTTACTACATCCACTCCAAGGATATCCACAAGACCGGCCGCAGCTACTTTGAAGATGCGACCAGCCTCATCCTCGAGCCGGGTGAGAGCCAGACCTACCAGTTCAAGTTCTCTGCTGTCCGCGCGGGCGACAACACCCCGCAGGAGAGCGCCGAGAGCCCGAACAACGCCTCCGACTCCATCGAGCAGCGCGAGACGAACATGCGCTCTATCCTCTATCAGAACGGCCTCATCGACGCCATCGCGGTCCCGGGCTTCCAGACGGCTCTGAACATGGACACGCGCCTCGACCTGCACTATGATGACAGCCTCATCAAGGTCGACTCCGTCGACATCCAGTGCGTGCACGAGAACGATCCGTTCGATGAAGCGCATACGCCGGAGCACCGTTCCGGTATGGTCAACAACAGCCGTACCGGCCGCGGCCTGCATGACGGCAACGAGGGCTATGAGGAATCCGTGAGCTTTGTCGAGACGAAGACCGTCGACGGCGAGCAGCACCACATCTACGACCTGCACTTCGGCTGCATCGGCAACAACAGCGTTCGCGTCGAGTACAAGCTGAAGGTCGGTGACGAATGGGTCAGCAAGTTCACGCAGTTCGAGTTCAACGTTCTGACCGAGCTGGATCAGGCATCCGACACGCATGCCGACTTCATGGTCAATGAGACGCAGGACACGAATCCTGACAGCCCGACCTACGGCATCTACAGCGACTGGTACTTTGCCAGCGGCAGAGATTCCAACCAGCGCAACCACTGGGGCGATGACTGGAGCCATGACAACATCAACTTCATCGCCATGAAGAACTATCTGAACCCGGATGCCGAGCAGGTCAAGTCCATCGAGACCTACCTGATCGACTTCATGTGGAACACCTACATGAAGAACACCCAGGATAACTTCAACGTTGCGAACTACCTGTCCGCTTCCGGCGCTTACAGCACCTCCAGCGGCCCGTACACCCGTACGTTCTCCGAAGTGATGGAGGCCACCGGCTTCTTCAACATGTACCGCATCGTCAAGGCTTATCCGGACCTCATTGAGTACCGTAAGCCTGCAGCGTGGTATCTGGAGAAGGCATACGGCATCTACTCCAACCGCGTCGGCACCGGAGCCATCGGCTTCTACGGCGAGCAGCAGATCCCCGACATGATCGAGGCGCTCTATGCCGAGGGTATGGACGAGGAGGCCTTTAACCTGCAGGAGCGGTTTGCATGGTACAAGGCGAACAATTGCATCAACGCCACCTATCCGTACGGCTCCGAGTTTGCCTACGACAACACCGGTGAAGAGGGCGCCTTCGCTGCCATCCAGGCCCTGAAGAAGTACTGGCCGGACAGCGACGCCGCCAAGAACGCCTACAGTGCCATGAGCATGGCCAACCACAAGACCCGCGCGATGCGCGGCATCCAGCCCACCTGGTACCAGTACGCCGACCCGGTCTTCATCGGCGGCGAGAGCTGGTGGAACTTCCAGTACACCGCCTCCCTTGCAGGCTCCATCATGGACGATTGGATGCGCTACGAGGAGCTCGAGGACGGCGACACTACCGCATGGGCTGCCCGCGTGAACTACGCGGCCAAGATTTCCAACTTCAACGCCATCAACATGGGCCAGATCTCCGACAAGTACGTCGGCAACGTTTCCTGGCGCTACAACATGTATAAGGGCGGCTACGGCGCGATGAACGTCAACGACGGCGGAACCCGCGTCATGAACAACGGCTGGCAGGACTTCTCCGGCGAAAGCGACGAGGGCCTGTACGGCTCCCTGCTGCGCATCAGCGCAGACGTTGTGAACGATCCGATCTTCGGCCTGTATGGCTACGGCGCGAACGTCACTGCCGACGAGACCTCCTACACGGTCGTCCCGACTGACGGCTTCGGCAAGCGCGTCAACATCCTCGACCAGAAGATCTACGTCGAAACGACGCAGGACACCATCACCAGCGCAAAGTTCGCTATGGACGGCAGCTCCATCGAGCTGAACGTCAAGGGCTACACCGCTGCAAGCCATGTTTCCCACATCGCTCTGAGCGGCGCCGGCCTGAAGGACGGCTTCTATGCCATCAACGTCAACGGCGAAAAGGTCAGCCAGGTCTATGTGAAGAACAACGAAGCCAACGCAACCATCACCATGCCCGCCGGTGAGACCAATGTCGTGACCATCACGGCCGATCCGAACGGCGAGAATGCCGCTCCGCAGGCCGCTATTAAGGTCTCCAGCGACAATCTGCAGGCCATCGTGACCTACACCCTGACGGCCGTTGCCTCCGACGACGGCTATCCCGACGGCAGCCTGACCTATCGGTGGGCCTTTGAGAGCCTCGCAGGCGAGGGCGCAAGCGCGTTCCTGAGCAGCGACGCCGCTCCGACAACGCAGTTCAACGTCAGCGAGGCAGGCGAGTATGTCATCTCCCTGACCGTCAGCGACGGTGAGAAGTCCACGAAGGTCGAAAAGACTCTCGTTGTCGGCGAAGCGCCCGAGCGTCTGGCCCCGACGATCGATTCCGCGACCGGCACGCCCGTTGTCGGCAATCCGACCGTTGCCGATCTCAAGGCCGAAGCCACGGTCGACCCGCTGTATCAGGGCGTCCCGCGCTTTCACTGGGAGCTGGTCAGTCAGCCCGAGGGCGGCAATGCCATGATCGGCAATCCGAACGAGAAGGAAGCCAAGCTCCGCGTCGACAAGGGCGGCGAGTATGTTGTCCGCCTGACTGTCACCGACGAGGACAAGACCTCCTCCACGGAAGTCACCGTCACCATGACGGATGCTGCCGACGGCATCCAGCGCGTGAAGACCGTCATCACGCAGGTCGGCGTCGCCCCGACGCTGCCGAACGGCGTGGTCGCTGTCCGTGACGACGGCACCTACTCCGGCGGCGCAGTCGATTGGGACGAGATCTCCGAAGACAAGTATGCACAGGCCGGTGAGTTCGAGGCCTACGGCACGCTCCGTACCCAGACGACCCGCGTGGCCGTCAAGGTCATCGTCGTGAAGGGCGACCGCAAGAACGTTGCTCTGTTCGCAACTCCGACCGCCATCATCAACACTCCGTCCGATCTCGGCGGCGTTGCCGACCTGAACGACGGCTTCGACCCGAGCAGCTCCCGTGATACGAGCCACGGTGTCTGGCACAACTGGCAGGGCGCGCATGGCGACGCAGCATGGGTCATGTACACCTGGGATGTGCCCGTCACCATCGACGGCGCGGATGCCTACTACTTCACCGACGGCAACTTTGCGCCGAAGGATGCGAAGCTGGAGTATCTGGCAGAGGACGGCCAGTGGCACGAGGTCCCGAATGTCAGCGGCCTCGGCATTGAGCTGAACCGGTACAACACCACGAGCTTTGATCCCATCACCACCACGAAGCTCCGCATGACCATGAACCCGAAGACGCTCGGTATCGGCGTCATCGAGTGGAAGGTCTACGGCTACGGCGAGTTCGTCGATCGCTCCGCACTGAAGAACGCCATCGCAACTGCGAAGGGCATCAACACGAACCTCTTTGTCGAAGGCAGCAAGTATCTGCTGGATCTGGCCATTGCGAAGGCACAGGCCGTTCTGAGCGATACGGCCGCTACGCAGGAGCAGGTCGATGCCGCAGCGGCGGAGTTGAATGCGGTCATTGCCGGTCTCGAAAGCGCGGACGGCAACCTCGCCTACTCCGCTTCCGTTACCACGAGCTTCTGCTCCAGCTGGGAGTCCCTGTCCGCCGTGAACGACGGCATCGTCCGTTCCAACTCCTACAACCCGTCCAAGCCGCGCTACGGCACCTGGGGCAACACGTCTTCCTATGAGACCGTGACCTACACCTGGGGCAGCGAAGTCATCATCGATTCCACCGATCTCTATCTGTGGTACGACGGCACCGAGGGCGAATACACCAGCGGCGGCATTCTGGTGCCGAAGTCCGTGGAATTCGAGTACCTCGATGCGGAAGGCAACTGGAAGTCCGTTCCCAACGCCGAGGGTCTCGGCCGCGAGATGGACAAGTTCAACAAGACCACATTCGATCCCATTACCACCACCGCCCTCCGTGTGAAGCTGAACAAGCAGGCCAACGACTATAACGGCGTCGGCATCATGGAGTGGAAGGTCTATGGCAAGGTCGCCGGCGGCGAGACCCTCCCGACTGCGGTGAAGGTCGTCATCGCCCGCATCGATGCCATCGGCGAAGTCACGCTCGACAGCAAGGACGCCATCGAGGCCGCCCGCGCTGCGTATGACAAGCTGACTGACGAGCAGAAGGAGCTCGTTCCGAACTATGAGACCCTGACGAAGGCCGAGGAGACCTATGCTGCGCTGGCTGACGCCGCCGCCGTGAAGGAAGTCGAAGACCTCATCGATGCCATCGGCACGGTGGACGAAAACAGCAAGGACGCCATCGAGGCTGCCCGCGCTGCCTATGATGCACTGCCCACGCGCCTGCAGCCCGAGGTCAGCAACTACGACAAGCTCGTCAAGGCCGAGAAGGACTACACCGATCTGCTGACGGCTGTCGAG
>NZ_DBFZUT010000064.1:0-14649 GCF_048519415.1 Faecousia sp.
GTGCTATAATAAGAAATCCTGTGATGGGAAGAAGAAAGAAAGAGGGCGCAGCTATGGGGGAGCTTCCGTTTGCGCTCGCGCCGGAGGCGGCGTTGGGCGCATGGCTCCGGGAGGCGGAGCGGGAGATGGAGCCGCACCGCACGGCGGGGACCTATCGCGGCTTTGACGGCACGGAGCTGCCGTGGCAGGCCGTGCACGCAGACCGGCCGCGTGCCCATGTGGTCCTCCTGCACGGGTTCACGGAGTTCCCGGAAAAATACCGGGAGCTGTGCCGCTATCTCCGGCAGGCGGGCTGCACGGTCTGGCTGCCGGTGCTGCGCGGCCACGGGCAGGGCGGCATCGTGCATGTCGACCGGTTCGAGGACTATGTACGCGATATAGCCTGCTTCCTGCGGGATATCGTCCCGGAGCGGCCGCTGCTGTTCGGCCACTCCATGGGCGGCGGCGTGGCCGCGCGCCTTCTGCAGGAGCGGCCGGACTGTGCTGCACGCGCCGTTTTGTGCTCGCCCATGCTCTGCCCGCAGACGGGCCGCGCGCCGCACTGGCTGGCGCTCGGCTGTGCGCGCATGCTGCTGCGGCGGGGCGAGCGGGAGAAAAGCCCGCTGTTTTCCGGCGCTTATGATCCCAACGCCGAATTTTCGTGCAGCGGCTGCACGAGCCGCGCCCGTTTCCGCGCCGCCATGGACTGCCGCGCAGAGTGTCCTGCCTATCAGACGATGGGCGCGTCGAACCGCTGGGTCTATGAATCGCTTGCCCTGCGCAGCCGGGTCCTCAGCCCGCGCGCCTGCCGCAGGGTGCAGGTCCCGGTCCTGGTGTGCAGCGCCGGGCGGGACACGCAGGTCAGCCTGCGGGAGCAGCGCCTGTTGGCCGCGCGCCTGCCGCAGGGGCGGCTGCTGGAATTCCCCGACGAAAAGCACGAGCTGTACAACGCCGGAAATGCCGGATTGGCGGCATTCCTAGGTGCGGTTCTGGAATTTTTCGGTCTGACGGCCGGATACGGAAAGGAAGAGACAAAATGACCTTACTTATCGTAGTCGATATGCAGAATGACTTCGTGACCGGTGCGCTGGGCACGGCGGAGGCGCAGGCGATCGTGCCGCATGTGAATGCGAAGATCGCAGCGGCGGATGCCGTCGTCTATACACTCGACACCCACGGCGAGGACTACCTTGCCACGCAGGAGGGCAAGAGGCTGCCCGTGCCGCACTGCATCCGCGGCACCTGGGGCCACGCGCTGGCCGACGGCCTGACCGTCCGGGCGGAGGCAGGGCGGATCGAAAAGCCGACGTTCGGCTCCACTGCCCTCGGCGAGCTGGTGCGCAGCCGCTTCGCGGCGGGCGAAATCGACCGCGTGGAGCTCGTCGGCCTGTGCACGGATATCTGCGTCATTTCGAACGCCCTGCTGTGCAAGGCCTTCTGCCCGGAGCTTCCCGTTTCCGTGGATGCGGCCTGCTGCGCGGGCGTGACGCCCGAGACCCACCGCAATGCGCTCTCTGCGATGCAGTGCTGTCAGATCGACGTGTTAAATATTGCACCCGACGCGAAGTGACAGCTCGGGATGAAACTGTAACAGGATATTTCTTTGGACATTTCGACGGCGGCGTATGAAAATAGCGCAGCTTTCAGGGAATGCACATTGCGAAAGCAATGGGGTTTTGCTATAGTGGCTACAAACGAAAACTGTCGAGAAATGAGGGTCGACTATGGGAAAGACCGCTTTTCTGTTCTCCGGGCAGGGCGCGCAGCGCGCCGGCATGGGGAAGGAATTCTATGAACATTTTGCCTCCGTCCGCGCGTTGTTTGACGCTGCGGAGGAGCTTCGCCCCGGCACGCTGCAGCAGATGTTCGCCGGGAGCGATGACGAGCTGCGCCAGACCGAAAACACGCAGCCCTGCCTGTACCTGGCCGATCTTGCCGCCGCCTACGCCCTGCGCGACAGCGGCCTGCAGCCGGAGGCTGTTGCGGGCTTCTCGCTCGGCGAGATCCCTGCGCTGGCCTTTGCCGGGGCCTATGACGGCATGACGGGCTTCCGCCTTGCCTGCGCGCGCGGCGCAAGCATGGCGCGGGCCGGGAAAAATGTCAACGCCTCCATGGCGGCCATTGTCAAGCTGCCGGACGAGACGGTCGAGCGCCTCTGCGCCGCCTATGACCATGTCTGGCCGGTCAATTACAACTGCGACGGGCAGATCGCCGTCTCGGGCGACCGGGATGAGCTGGAGCGCCTGTATGCCGATGTCGCGGCCGCAGGCGGCCGCAGCATGCCGCTGAATGTCAGCGGCGGCTTCCACTCGCCGTATATGGACCCCGCTTCGGCGGAGTTCGGCGCGATCCTCGCGGACACGCCCCTGCAGAAGCCCACGCTTCCGGCCTATGCCAACCGCACGGCCGAGCCCTACGGCGAGAATGTCCGCGAGCTGCTCACGCAGCAGATCAACCATCCGGTCCGCTGGAAGGAGACGCTGCGCCATCTGAACGAGCAGGGCTTTGACACGTTTGTCGAGTGCGGCGCGGGCATGGTGCTGTGCAAGCTCGTGCGCAAGAATCTGCCGGAATGCCGCAGCTTTGCGGTCGACAGCCTTGCCGGTCTGGCAAAGCTGCAGGAGGAGGGAATGCTGTGCTGCTCCGCGACCTGATCCGCGAATATACGCAGAGCCGCACGGAGCTGCCCCCCGCGCCTCCGGCGCGCCCGGTGCCGCAGACGCACGTCTGCCCAAAGTGCAAAATGGAGAGCGGCCGCACGGCCGTGGAGCAGGGCGCGATGATCTGCCCGGCCTGCGGCGCGTATTTCCGTATGAATGCGCGGGAGCGCATCACGCACACGTTCGATGCCGGGAGCTTCCAGGAGCTGGATGCCGATGTGACGAGCGTCGATTTTCTGAGCTTCCCCGGTTATGCCGAAAAGCTGGAAAAGGCCCGCAAAACGACGGGCGAGAACGAGGCGGTCCTGTGCGGAACGGCCGCCATCGGCGGCATGTTCTGCGCGACGTTCGTCATGGATTCCAGCTTTATCATGGCCTCCATGGGCTCTGCCGTGGGCGAGAAGATCACCCGCCTGTTTGAGTTCGCACTGGCCCAGCGCCTGCCTGTCATCGGCTTCACGGCCTCCGGCGGCGCGCGGATGCAGGAGGGCGTCGTGTCCCTCATGCAGATGGCCAAGTGCTCCGGCGCGGTCAAGCGCCACAGCGAGGCGGGACTTCTGTACATCGCCGTGCTGACCGATCCGACGACCGGCGGCGTGACGGCTTCGTTCGCCATGCAGGCGGATATCATTCTCGCCGAGCCGAACGCGCTCATCGGCTTTGCCGGCCGCCGCGTCGTGGAGCAGACGACCGGCTCGCAGCTGCCCGGCAATTTCCAACGCGCGGAGTTCCTGCGCGAGCATGGCTTTGTCGACGCGGTGATCGAGCGGCGCGCTCTGCCGGTCACGCTGGGTAACCTGCTCTATCTGCACGGAGGATGAGCGAAAATGAATGCTTTTGAACGCTTGAAAGAGGCCCGGCACGCCGGGCGTCCGACGGGCGCGGCCTATGTTGCCGCGCTGTTTGAAAACCGCCTCGACCTGTGCGGCGACCGCCGCTTCGGCGAGGACCCGGCCATCATTTCCGGCATCGGCACGCTCAGCGGCCGTCCCGTGACCTATATCGCCATCGACAAGGGCGCGGACCTCGACAGCCGCATGCGCAACCACTTCGGCTGCCCCATGCCGGAGGGCTACCGCAAGGCCCTGCGCCTGATGAAGCAGGCCGAAAAATTCCACCGCCCCGTTATCTGCCTCGTCGACACGCTCGGCGCCTACTGCGGCGCGGAGGCCGAGGAGCGCGGGCAGGGCGAGGCCATCGCCGAGAACATTCTGGAAATGATGGGCCTGCGCACGCCGGTCGTCTCCGTCGTCATCGGCGAGGGCGGCAGCGGCGGCGCGCTGGCGCTGGCTGCGGCCGACCGCGTGTATATGCTGGAAAACGCCGTTTACTCCGTCATTTCGCCGGAGGGCTGTGCCAGCATCCTCTGGAAGGACTCCGGCCGCGTGGCGGATGCCGCGCAGTGCCTGCACATCACGGCGGCCGATATGGTCGACCTGCATGTGGCCGAGGAGATCATCCCGGAGAATTTCGCCGATTTCCCGCAGATGTGCGCCGCCATGACGGTGCAGCTCACGATGGACCTCGACGAGCTGTGCGCCCTTTCGCCGGAGGAGCTGCTCGAGCAGCGCTACCGCCGCTACCGCCGCATCGGCGTGTATGAGGAAAACGGCAGCATCGTCCGCTTCACGGAACATTGAGATATTCCGGACAATTTCGGAGTACCATAAATACCATGTAATTTTTGAATCATAAGGAGATAGATCACCATGACGAAGACTGAAATTGCAGAGAAGATCAAGAACATGATCAGCGAGAACCTGCGCATCCCCGAAAACATGCTGGACGACGATGCCGAGCTGTTCGGCGGCGACATCGGCCTGGACTCCGTTGACTCCCTCGAGATCATTTCCGGCATCGACGACCTGTTCGGCGTCGACATGACCGGCGTGGACCGCGAGCACTTCCAGACCATCAACGCGCTGGCTTCCTATGTCGAGGAGCATGTGGAGCAGTAAATGGAAAAGCGTTGTGTCATCACCGGCCTTGGCCTGATCTGTGCCGCCGGTAACGACGTGGATACCTGCTGGCAGAATATCTGCGCCGGAAAAACCGGGATCGACGAGGTCAAGTCCGTCTCGACGGAGGGCTGCGTCTCCCATGTGGGAGCGGAGGTGCACTGTGAGGACCTCCCCGCGCCCGAATATGACCGCTCCGTCCGCCTTTGCCTGCATGCGGCCCACGAGGCCGTGCGCGACGGCAGGCTGACGGACAGCGCCGTCCGCGAGGCGGGTGTCATCCTTGGCAGCTGCGTCGGCGGCGCTGCGAGCATCGACCACTATTACACCGGCCTGCTGCAGGGCCGCACGGAGGAGCAGGATGTTCTGAAGATGTCCGCCTCCGCCATTGCGGCGAACACTGCCTTCGCGCTCGGCGCGAACGGCGAAACGGCGAACATCGTCAACGCCTGCGCGGCGGGCACGATGAGCGTTTCGTATGCGTGCGACCTCATCCGCCTCGGCCGCGGCGAAATTTTTCTCGCGGGCGGCACGGATGCGTTCTCATCCCTTGCCTATGCGGGCTTCAATGCGCTGCATGCGCTCTCGGCCGGCCCCTGCTCTCCGCTGAACCACAGCAACGGCATCTCCCTCGGCGAGGGCGCCGGTGTTCTGGTCGTGGAGGAGTATGAGCACGCCGTCCGCCGCGGCGCAAAGATCTACTGCGAGGTGGCGGGCTGGGGCGTCAGCTCTGATGCCTTCCACATCACTGCGCCGCAGCCGCAGGGCGAGGGGCAGATGGCCGCGCTGCACCGCGCCATGGTCAACGCCGGAACGGAAGCGGGCGACATCGGCTACATCAACGCCCACGGCACCGGCACGGCCAAGAACGACGCGGCGGAGTTCCTGTCGCTGCACACGCTTTTCGAGGGCGCGGCTCCGTCCGTCAGCTCGACGAAGTCCATGACGGGCCACTGCCTCGGCGCGGCGGGCGCGATCGAAGCTGTCCTCAGCGTCAAGGCGCTGACGGAGAACACGGTTCTTCCGACGACGGGCTATGCCCCGGAGGATCTGGCTCCGCTGGCCGAAAAGGCCGGGAACCTCGACTGCGTCGTGAACGTCGCTCGCGAGCGCGAGCTGGAGAACGTCATGTCGAACTCGTTCGCATTCGGCGGCACGAACGCCAGCATCATTTTCTCGAAAAAGCCGCACCCGGCGGAGCAGACCGGCAAGCGCCGCATCTGCGTGACGGGCATCGGCGAGCTGCTGTCCGAGGCGGACGGCACGGCGAGCGTTCAGCGCGAGCTGACGCCGGAGGATTTCGGCGCGCGCGATGTGAAGCTCGGCTTCTACCGCAAGCTCGACCGTTTCAGCCAGATGCAGGTCCTCAGCGGCGTGGACGCCCTGCGCGACGCGGGCTTCACCATCGATGCGGACAACGCCTCCCGCGTCGGCAGTACGATCGGCACGGCAGACGGCCCCATGGCCGAGATCACGTCGTTCCAGAAGACCGTCTGCGAAAAGGGCCCGGCAGCGGGCAGCGCCTTCAGCTTCCCGCATACCGTGTATAACGCGGCGGGTGGCTACCTGTCCATTTTTACCGGTCTGAAGGGCTTCTGCGCCACGATCGCCAACGGCACGCAGGCGGGCCTGCAGAGCGTCATCTGTGCCTGCGATGAGCTGCGCTCCGGCGCGGTCGACGCCGTACTTGCCGCCGGAACGGACGAAAATTCCGAAAATATCACCGAGGTCTATTCGCACCTGCCGCTGCCCGGCCATGTCGTCGGCGAGGGCTGCGTGACGATGCTCCTCGAGGATGCCGCTGCCGCACAGGCGCGCGGCGCAAGGATCTACGCCGAAATTCTCGGCTATGCCGGGACGCATCAGGCGGCCCGCTACGGCTCGGAGCCTGCGCAGGAGCAGGTCGACCGCACGCTGGCAGGGGCCCTGCAGGACGCGGGCCTGACCGCCGTCGACCGTCTGTTCACCGCACAGGAGATGAAGGCCCGCACCGGCGACGCCCGCGCGGCCTCCGCCGCTCTGGCGTTGGCAGAGGCCTGCCGCGCTGTGTCGTCCGGCGAGTGCCGCATGGCTGCTGCGCTGGCCACCGGCTGGACCGGCAGCATCAGCTGCGTGATCGTTGGGAGGAAAGAAGCATGAGCATTGCACTTGTGACCGGCGCGTCGCGCGGCATCGGCAGAGCCTGCGCGCTGGCGCTTGCCAAACGCGGCTATGATGTCGCGGTGAACTATGTCTCGAACGAGGCTGCCGCGCAGGCGGTCGTCGCGGAGATCGAGGCGCTAGGCGTGCGCAGTCTGGCCGTCCGCGCCAACACGGCAGAGCTGCCGGAGGTCAAGGATATGTTCCGCACCGTCGTGCGCGAAATGGGCGGCCTCGATGTCCTAGTGAACAATGCGGGCGTCGTGGACGACCGCTATCTCATGATGCTCACGGAGGATTCCCTGACCCGCAGCCTCGATATCAATATCAAGGGCTATTTCCACTGCGCGCAGCAGGCGGCGCTCAAGATGTTCAAGAAGAAGTCCGGCGTGATCGTCAACATCTCCTCCGTCAGCTCCGTGCTGGCCATTCCCGGCCAGAGCGTCTACAGCGCGACGAAGGGCGCGGTCAATGCGCTCACGGCGACGCTCGCCAAGGAGCTTGCGCCCTACGGCATCCGCGTCAACGCCGTCGCCCCCGGCTTCGTCGAGACGGAGATGCTCGACCATATCCCGCAGGAGCAGCGCGAGGGCTATCTCAAGTCCGTGCCGATGGGCCGCTTTGCCAAGCCGGAAGAGGTCGGCGACGCCGTCTGCACCCTGTGCGACCCGACGCTGTCCTACCTGACCGGCCAGACGCTCATCCTCGATGGAGGGCTGAGCCTGTGAATCTGCTGGAGATCAATGCGCGCATCCGTCAGCGCCCGCCGTTCCAGATGATCGAACGCGTGACGGCGCTGGAGCCCGGCAAGAGCGCCGACGGCATCAAGTGTGTTTCCGTCAACGAGCCGTATTTTCAGGGCCATATGCCCGGCCTGCCCATCATGCCGGGCGTCCTGCTCATCGAGAGCGCCGCGCAGCTGTGCTCCCTCGTCATCGAGGCAGACGGCAGCGACGACAGCAAGGTCTATGTGCTGCTGAAGGTGCGCGATTTCAAATTCGTCCGTCCCGTTGTGCCCGGAGACCGGCTGGAGATCCATGCCGAGATGGTGCGCGGCGGCGCGGGAGTCTACACGTTCGACGTGACGATCTCCTGCGACGGCGGCGTGCGCGCCAAGGGCGAGCTGATGTTTACGGCCGTGGCGCAGGATTCCATCTACGCATGAGAGTCCTCGTCCTCAACGCCAGCCCGAAGGGCGAGCAGAGCCACACCATGGCCATCACCCGCGCGTTTCTCTCCGGCTTCCCGGAGGGGACGCAGACGGAGCTGCTCGAGCTGCGCCGTCTGAACATCCGGCCCTGCACGGGCTGCCTCGGCTGCTGGACGAAAACGCCCGGCCGCTGCGTGCAGCGCGACGACATGGATCGGGTCTATGCGGCCATTGCGGCGGCTGATGTCGTCGTCGAGAGCTTCCCGCTGTATTTTTACGGCATTCCCGGCACGCTCAAGACGCTGACGGACCGCTGCCTGCCCTATACGAAGGCCTATGGCTGGAGCAGCCGGGCCGTGCACGAGCTGCGCGACCCCGCCATGCTCGAAAAGCGCCTGGTGCTCATCTCCACCTGCTGGCACACGGGCATTGAGCGCCTGTATGCGGCGGTACGAACGGCCTATGCCGAGTATGCGCCCGGCTATCAGGCAATCTTCTGCCCGCAGGGCGAGCTGTTCGCCATCGATGCCTGCCGCCGGCAGGTCAGCACCTATCTGGCCGATGCGGCGCAGGCGGGGCGCGAGGTCGCGCAGACCGGCCGCATCGCGGACGACACGGCGGCGCGGCTGGCGCGGCCCATCCTCTCGGATGCCACGTTCGAGCGCATCACGCGCCCGCACTGGAGCATCATCGACGAATAAACAGCGGAGGCGGAGCATTTCGGCTGAGTACTTTTTTCAAAACGGATGTGGAACAATCCCGCATCCGTTCAGCTTGACGAAAAGTCCCTTCGGGCCTTTCCGCCAAGCTGCCTTCCAAAATTGCAAAATAGAATTTTGTAGTATTATTTTGCAATTTTGCCGCTGCGGCGGGTGATGGAACGCGAAAGGACACCCTGACGGTTTCCTTTCACACTTTTCTTCCCTCCGAAATTTTCAGCTGAGTACTTATTTCAAAACGGATGCGGAACATTTCCGCATCCGTTTCGTCAAATAGGGCAAGAAGAATAGCGCAGGGGATACCCTGTTAGAAACCATGGACAAAGGAGAACAAACCTATGAAACGGATATTTGCGGTTCTGCTGGCGCTGAGCCTGCTTCTGCTCGCGGCGTGCTCGAAGGGCGTTTCCCCCACGGAGCCGTCCCCGACCGAGCCTGCCACGCAGGCTCCGACCGAACCGGCGACCGAGGCCCCGACGGAGCCTTCGCAGACCGAGCCTGCCACGGAGCCGTCGCAGCCCGAGGAGAAAGGCCCGTTCACTGTGACCTATGCCCACGCGCAGGCCGACACGCACGGCTCCGGCGAGGTGTGGGTACAGCTGCTGGCCGAGGTCACAAACACCGGCTCGGAGCCGCTGACGCTCGGCGCAGCGGACTGGACGGTCTGCACGCCGGACGGAACGGAACTTGCCGTCCGCAAGGGCGTCTCCGCTTATCCGCAGACGATCGAGCCGGGCGAAAAGGGCTGGTATTATGATGAGTTCACTGTCGATACGGCCCAGACGGGCGAGCTTGCCGTGCAGTATGACGGCGACGCCCTCGCAGCATCCATCCGCGCGGCGGAGCAGAGCGGCGTGCGCTATGCCGTCTCGGATGTCAATCTGAAGGATTCCGTCTACGGCGGCGTGGAGCTGACGGGCCGTATCCGCAACGACACGGCGGAGCAGGGCAGACTCGTCTGCGTGGCGGCCGTGCTGCTCGACGAGTCGGAAAAGCCGCTCGGCGTGGTCTATACCGTGCTGGACAGCCCGCTCGAGGCCGGCGCGGAGAAGACGTTCGGCATGAGCAGCGAGATGCTCCCGCCGGAGGTCAAATCTGCGGACATCGCACAGGTCGAGACGTTCGCCTATCCGCTTGCGGAGTAAGTATATAAAAAACGGACCGGGTCGGAGATACCGACTCGGTCCGTTTTATACGGGACTTAAACGTTGAAGAGGAAGTTGACGATGTCGCCGTCCTTCATGACATACTCCTTGCCCTCGCTGCGGACAAGGCCCTTTGCCTTTGCGGCTGCCATGGTGCCGCAGGCCTTCAGATCGTCGAAGGCGATGACCTCCGCGCGGATGAAGCCGCGCTCAAAGTCACTGTGGATCTTACCGGCGGCCTGCGGGGCGCGGGTGCCCTTTTTGATCGTCCAGGCACGGCATTCGTCGCTGCCGGCCGTCAGGAACGAGATGAGGCCGAGCAGCTCATAGCTCGCCTGGATCAGACGGTCGAGGCCGGACTGCTTCAGGCCCAGCTCTTCCATGAACATGGCCTTTTCGTCCGGGTCGTCCAGCTCGGCGATGTCCGCCTCCAGCTTGGCGCAGATCGGCAGGGCAAGGGAGCCCTCCTCGTCGGCCAGCTTCTTGACCTGCTGGAAGTACGGCACGGACTCCGGATCGTTCACGGCGTCCTCCGAGACGTTCGCGGCATAGATCGTCCGCTTGAGCGTCAGCAGGTCAGACGTGGCGATGAGGGCGCGGTCGTCGTCGGAGCATTCGAACGTGCGGGCAAGCTTGCCCTCATTCAGATGCTCGAGCAGGGCAGAGAAGACCTCCGCCTCGCGCAGGAAGCGCTTGTCGCCGCCCTTGGCGGCCTTCTGGGCCTTGTCCATGCGGCGCTCGCACATTTCGGCGTCGGCGAGGATGAGCTCGAGATTGATGATGTCGATGTCGCGCAGCGGGTCTGTGCTGCCCTCGACATGGGTGACGTTCGGGTCGTCAAAGCAGCGCACGACGTGGATGATGGCGTCCGTCGTGCGGATGTTCGAAAGGAACTTGTTGCCGAGGCCCTCACCCTTGGACGCGCCCTTGACAAGGCCTGCAATGTCGACGAATTCGATCGTGGCGGGCGTGAATTTCTTCGGCTGATGCAGGTCGCGCAGCCACTCCAGACGCACATCCGGCACGGCTACGACGCCGACGTTCGGATCGATGGTGCAGAAGGCGTAGTTATCGGCGGGAATGCCCGCATTTGTGATCGCGTTGAACAGCGTGGACTTGCCGACGTTCGGCAGTCCGACGATACCAAGTTTCATGGATGCTGATCTCTCCTCTTGTTTCGAGTATGTTTTGCACCTATTATAGCAGACGAGTACGGCTCTCTCAAGCTGTTTTTGTCCAAATATCAATTCGCGGCGCGGCGGTCATAGAGCTTTGCAAGGCCGCCTTCGGAGGTCTCGCGGTATTTTGCGCTGATGTGCAGGCCGGTCTCCTTCATCGTGCGCACGACCATGTCGAAGCTGATGTTGCGCGAGCCGCACAGCAGGCCGGACAGGTTGAAGGCGTCCATGGCGCGCTTGGCAGCCACGGCGTTGCGCTCGATACACGGGATCTGGACAAGGCCGCAGATCGGGTCGCACGTCAGGCCGAGATGGTGCTCCATGGCGATCTCGGCGGCGTATTCCGTCTCCTCGATGCTCAGACCCATCAGAGCGCACAGTGCGGCGGCGGCCATGGAGCAGGCCGTGCCGATCTCTGCCTGACAGCCGCATTCCGCGCCGGAGATGGAGCCGTTGCGCTTGACGAGAGCGCCGAACAGGCCGGCGACGGCCAGCGCGCGCAGGACCTGCGCATCTGGGATATTGTGCGTTCTCTGCATGTACAGCAGCACGGCGGGCAGCACACCTGCGGAGCCGCAGGTCGGCGCGGTGACGATGGTGCCGTTGTCGGCGTTCTGTTCCGAAACGGCAAAGGCATAGGCACACACGATGCGCAGCTCGCGCACCTGCGGGCGCTCATTCTCCTTGCTCTGCGCATAGAGGCGCTTGGCCTTGCGCTCCACGTTCAGGCCGCCCGGCAGCGTGCCCTCGGCGGCCAGACCGTCGGCAATGGCCTGCTTCATCGTCTGCCAGACCTCCGCGAGAAAGTCCCAGATGCCGGGGCCCTCGTTCAGCTCCACATATTCGCTCAGCGAGATGTAGCGCCAGCGGCAGAACTGCGCGATCTCCGCAAAGGAATTTTCGGGATAGACCTCATCCTGCTCCTGCGGCGCATCCTGCCCCTCGATGCGGATGTCACCGCCGCCGATGGAGGCCACGCGCATGGTGGCGTAGGGCTTGCCTTCGCGGCAGGCAAAGAAGTCCAGCGTGTTCGGGTGCGGCAGGCTGTGCGGCGTCTCCTCTGAGAAGACGACCTCCGTCCGTTCGCGGCCGAGCACTTCATAGAGCACGCGGTCCGTGCCGTGGCCGCGCCCCGTCTTGGACAGCGAACCGTAAAGCACGACACGGTAGGTCTCCGCGTCGGGATATTTGCTCAGGAAAAGTCTGGCGGCGCGCTCCGGCCCCATGGTGTGGGAGCTGGACGGCCCCTTGCCGATCTTATAAACGTCGCGGATCGATTTCATCCGGGATCCCTCCATATTTCTGTGATCCCGGATATTATAGCATTCTGCCATGGAAAAAACAATCCCGGCCATATCCGGCAAGGGAACAAAAACCGCGAAAAACCGCCCCAAAAGGTGGAAAAAAATGCCCCGTTCCCGAATCGTGATATCCGGGAACGGGACGGCGGTCAGGGCTTGCGGAGCGCTTCGAGGGAAAGCTCGCCCGCCAGCTTGAACAGGGCGTCTGCCACAACGGTCTCCAGCGGGAGCCGGGCGCTCTCCGCCACACGGGTATAGAAGGCGGCGGCCGCCGCGTCAAGGTCAATGGTGAGTCGCAAGGGAAACGGCCTCCTTCGGGGAAAGAATCCTGCTCCATAGTATGCTGAGGCTTGACAGGCGTGTGAAAATGGGTTAAATTATTATGGTATATTGGTATCGCTGCGCAACGGCGTCTTCCGGCGCGCTGCGGCAGCTTCGAAAGGATGAGGCAGGCTATGGCCAAAGAAAAGAAAGTTGAACAGATCACCGATATGGAGGTCGATTTTGCCCAGTGGTACACGGATGTCTGCAAAAAGGCAGAGCTGATCGACTATTCCTCGATCAAGGGCATGTTTATCTACCGTCCGTACGGCTATGCCATTTGGGAAAATATCCAGCGTCTGATGGATGCGGAATTCAAGAAGACCGGCGCAGAGAACGTCTATATGCCGATGCTGATCCCGGAATCCCTGCTGCAGAAGGAAAAGGACCACGTCGAGGGCTTCGCGCCGGAGTGCGCGTGGGTCACGATGGGCGGCAGTGAGAAGCTCGAGGAGCGCTACTGTATCCGCCCGACGTCCGAGACGCTGTTCTGCGAGCACTTCCACGACATCATCCACTCCTGGCGCGATCTGCCGAAGATGTACAACCAGTGGTGCAGCGTGCTGCGCTGGGAAAAGACGAGCCGTCCGTTCCTGCGCCACCGCGAGTTCCTCTGGCAGGAGGGACACACCATGCACGCCACGGCCGAGGAGGCCCGCGAGGAGACAGAGCGCATGCTCAATGTGTATGCCGACTTCTGCGAGAACGTGCTGGCCATGCCAGTCACGCGCGGCCAGAAAACCGACAAGGAAAAGTTCAACGGCGCCGAGGCGACCTATACGATCGAGTGCATGATGCACGACCGCAAGGCCCTGCAGGCGGGCACGTCCCACTTCTTCGGCGACGGCTTTGCCAAGGCGTTCGACATTTTCTATACGGATAAGAACAACCAGAAGGTCAACCCCTTCCAGACGTCCTGGGGCGTCTCCACGCGTCTGATCGGCGGCATCATCATGACCCACGGCGACAACAGCGGCCTCGTCCTGCCGCCGAAGATCGCGCCGGTGCAGATCGTCATCATCCCGATCGCCATGCACAAGGAGGGCGTGCTCGAGAAGGCACGCGCCGTCGCCGAGACGCTGCGCGCGGCCGGCCTTCGCGTGAAGCTCGACGAGTCCGAGCAGAGCCCCGGCTGGAAGTTTGCGGAATATGAGATGAAGGGCGTGCCGCTCCGTCTGGAGCTCGGCCCGAAGGACATCGAGCAGAACCAGTGCGTGCTCGTCCGCCGCGACAACGGCGAAAAGAGCTTCGTCTCGCTCGACTCCCTGGTCGAATCCGCCAACACGCTCATGGATGCCGTGCACGACGGCATGTATGCCAAGGCAAAGCGCAACCTTGACGAGAATATCTACGATGCCTTCACGCTCGAGGAGGCCAAGCGCCTGCAGCAGGAGCACGGCGGCTTCATCCGCACGATGTGGTGCGGCGACGAGGCCTGCGAGATCCGCATGAAGGAGGAGGCCGGTATGACGAGCCGCTGCATCCCGTTTGCGCAGCAGCACCTCGCCGACACCTGCGCCATCTGCGGCAAGCCTGCCAAGAAGATGATCTACTGGGGCGTTGCCTATTGAGCTGTTGAAGAAGTCCAAAGGACTTTTTCAACAATGGGATCTCAGTCCGCTGCGCGCACGAATCGCCCGTCAAAGACGGGCGATTCGCACACTGGCGGGCTGAGCGGTATTTTCTCCGACGTACACGCCGCCGGAGAAAATGATCTCACTTTTTTCGCCGCCTGCGGGCGACGAACTCTGCGAGGCTTTTTGTACACGAAGCCCGGAGCGTTTTCCCTGGGTCAGCTTGGTAAAGAAGTCCCTTTGAACTTTTTCGCCAAGCTGCTTTCCAAATTGCAAAATCAATTTTTGTATCATGATTTTGCAATTCTGCCGCTGCGGCGGGTTATTTGACGCGAAAGGAAACCCTGACGGTTTCCTTTCACACGATCCTTCCCTCCAAAATTTGGGGCTGGACTGGTTTTTCAACAGTCCGGAATGCCTGTGAAGCATTTTCCCTGAGATTCCCACGTCGCTTCGCTCCTCGGAATGACACGACTGGGAGTTCTCTGTCAAATGCAAACCGCCCGCAGCAGGGGCTTCCTGCTG
>NZ_DBFZUT010000065.1:0-23017 GCF_048519415.1 Faecousia sp.
CACTTTAGCATGTTTTGCCGTATAATAATAGACGCTGGTTGCCCAAAACAACTTTATCCGGCCGCTGACTGAAAACGTTTCTCCCGGCGGACGAGCGCCGGGAAGACAACAGAGCACGAAGAGAGGAGAAAACTTATGATCACCGCTGAATCCCTGTTTTTTGCGATTCTGGGAACGACCCGGGCCGAGATCACTCCCTCCGTCCTTGCAACGGAGATCACTGCCGAGCTGCTGTTTGACGAGAACCTCGGCTTTGACGACTTCCGCATCACGAAGGATGTGTATCCCACCGTTGCCAAGCTCCTGCGCCGCAGCTCCGATTCGGTATCCCGAAGCGTCGAGCGCATGACTGCGCGCCTGTGGCGCTGCGGAAGCCCGGAGCAGCTGCGAAAAATCACCGGGCAGGAGCGGCTGCTGCCGCGTCCCGCCCGGGAAACGATCCTGTATCTGGCGTATTATCTGCGTGCGGAGCGTCCGATCTCTGCGCTGCGGTACGGAACGGATGTCCCGCCGAACCGGGATCAGCGCGTGATGATCGCCTCGCGTTCCGCGCCGACGGAGACGTAAGAAATGTGGCAGCCGATGGCCTTTTCCACGGTCTCTACATAGTCGCGCGCTTCCTTCGGCAGGTCCTCATAGCGGCGCACGCCGGAAATGTCGCAGTTCCAGCCCGGCATGGTGCGGAAGACGGGCTTTGCCTCCGGCAGGATGGCAGGGAAGGGGAAATCGTCCGTCAGCGCGCCGTTCAGCTCATACTGCACGCACAGCGGGACCTCCTTCATGCCGGACAGCACATCCAGCTTCGTCAGCGCGACCTCGGTCGCGCCCTGGATGCGGCAGCCATAGCGTGTGGCGACAAGGTCGATCGGGCCGACGCGGCGCGGACGGCCGGTGGAAGCGCCGTATTCGCCGCCCTTTTCACGCAGGTTCTCGGCCTCCTCGCCAAACCACTCTGCTGTGAACGGGCCTTCGCCGACGCAGGTGGAGTAGGCCTTCACGATGCCGACGGTACGGTCCACATGGCTGCCCGGCATACCGGCGCCGACGCAGGCATAGCCCGCAATGGACGAAGAGGAGGACGTGTAGGGATAAATGCCGAAATCGATGTCGCGCAGGGCGCCGAGCTGGGCCTCGAACATGATGTTTTTGCCGGCTTTTTCGGCCTCATAGAGGTACTTGGGTACGTCGCACAGGAACGGGCGAAGCTTGCCGCCGAACTCCTCGCACCAGGCGAGCATGTCCTCGAGCTTGTAGGGCTCTGCGCCGTAGACATTGTGGATGATGAGGTTCTTCCACTCCAGGATGGTGGCCAGATGCGCCTTGAGGTGCTCCGGGTAGAGCAGCTCACCGAGCATGACGGTCTTCTTCTGATATTTATCGGAATAAACGGGCGCGATGCCGCGCAGCGTGGAGCCGTACTTCTGATCCTTCAGGCGGGCCTCCTCCAGACCGTCGAGCGCGCGGTGGAAGGGGAAGACGATGGTGGCACGCTCCGAGATCTTCAGATTCTCCGGCGTGATGCGGATGCCGTGCGCACGGAGATTGTCGATCTCGCGGCACAGGTCTTCCAGATCGATGACGACGCCGTTGCCGAGCACATTCACAACGCCCTCGGAGAAAATGCCGGACGGGATGAGATGCAGGGCAAACTTGCCGTACTCATTGACGATGGTATGACCGGCGTTGTTGCCGCCCTGATAGCGAATGACAATATCATAATCCTTTGCGATGAGGTCGACCATGCGGCCCTTGCCTTCATCGCCCCAGTTGATGCCGACGACTGCACAATTGCTCATAATACTTCTGCTCCTGTTTCTGCCCGATGGGCTTGATTTCACACAACGCGCCTATTATAATACAAACCGAGGCATAAGTAAAACATGAATATCTTATGCAAGACATCAATAATTCTGATGGAGTGTGAGACCATGGCAGTCAAGCTGGAGCAATACCGGATATTTAAAGCAATTGCCGACACGGGAAATATCTCCCGGACGGCAAAGCAGCTCTATTTGTCGCAGTCGGCCGTCAGCCAGTCGCTGCAGCAGCTCGAAAGCGCCCTCGGCGTGCGGCTGTTTTCGCGGACGGCGCGCGGCGTGACGCTCACGGCGGAGGGGAGCGTGCTCTATGACTATGCGGCGCAGGCGCTGTCCCTGCTCGAGGCGGGGGAGGAGCGCATCGCGCAGTCGCGTGAGCTTCTGAAGGGCGAGCTGTCCATCGGCGTGAGCAGCACGCTGACGAAATACTATCTTCTGCCCTTCCTGCGGGACTACCATCAGCAATACCCGCATATCCATGTGCGCATCCTGAACGGAACGAGCCGCCGTGTGCTGCAGCTGCTCGGCAGCGGGCAGGTCGAGCTTGCGTTTGCGACCTACACGCCGGATGCAGACAGTTTTTCCGTTTTCCCGTGCTTTGATACGCACACGGTGTTCGTGGCGGCGCCGGATTATCCCTGCGATTTTGACCGCGTTTATACGCTGCAGGAGATCAGCGAATTCCCGCTCATCCTGCTCGAACGCGAGGCAAGCTCGCGCCGCTTCCTGGAGGACTGCTTCCTGCAGCGAGGCCTGCGCCTGCAGCCGGAGATCGAGCTGGCCAGCCATAACCTGCTCATCTCGCTGGCGCGCATCGGCCTCGGCGTGGCGGGTGTGACGGAGGAGCTGTCGCTCTCCGGCCTGAACCGCGGCGTCGTGCGCAAGCTGCATTTGGCCGAGGAAATCCCGTCGCGCCGCGTCGTGCTGTGCACGCGCCGCAATACGCCGCCGTCGGCCGCGGCAGGGCGGTTCATGGAGATGATCCGCGCCCACCATGGGTTCGACCGCCCGGCGGAGCAGGACGGTTAACAGCCGGCTTGTCAAAAAAGACCCTTCGGGCTTTTTTGACAAGCTGCTTCCAGAATTGCAAAATCAATTTTTGTAGTATGATTTTGCAATTCTGCCGCTGCGGCGGGTGATGGAACGCGAAAGGACACCCTGACGGTTTCCTTTCACACTTTTCTTCCCTCCGAAACTTATTACCGGGCAGTTTTCTGACAGTCCGGGCCGGTTTCGCCGTCCCCCGGCACGCCGCGCATGGTCAGACTGATGCGCTTGCGCTTCTCATCGACTTCCAGCACGGCTACGCGCACGATATCGCCGACGGACACGGCCTCGGACGGGTGCTTGATGAATTTGTTGCAAACCTGCGAGATGTGAACAAGGCCGTCCTGGTGGACGCCGATGTCCACGAACACGCCAAAGTCAATGACATTGCGCACGGTCCCCGTGAGCACCATACCGGGCTTCAGGTCCTTCAGCTCCAGAACGTCCGTGCGGAGCGCAGGCTGCGGCAGTTCATCGCGCGGGTCACGGCCGGGCTTGCACAGCTCGCGGACAATGTCGCGCATCGTCGGCAGACCGATGCCGCAGGCCTCTGCGGCGCGCGCAGGGCCGTAGGCCTCCAGCCGTGCGGGCAGCTCGGTCAGCGCGCCGACGTCCGCAAGACGATAGCCGCACAGGCCCAGCAGCGTCTCTGCCGCGGCATAGGACTCCGGATGCACGCCGGTGTGATCGAGCACCTGCGGGCTTTCCGGCACGCGCAGGAAGCCTGCCGCCTGCTCATAGGCCTTCTGGCCGAGCTTCGGCACCTTCAGGACCTGCCGCCGCGCCGTAAAGGCCCCGTGCTCCTCGCGATAAGCGACGATGTTCTTTGCCGTCGTGGCGTTCAGACCGGCCACACGCCGCAGCAGGGAGGGGGAGGCCGTGTTCAGATCGACGCCG
Source organism: Faecousia sp. (assembly GCF_048519415.1). Lineage (NCBI taxonomy): Bacteria > Bacillati > Bacillota > Clostridia > Eubacteriales > Oscillospiraceae > Faecousia > Faecousia sp. Next base: position 3,762 of record NZ_DBFZUT010000065.1, read on the forward strand.
ACGGCGTTGACGCAATCCTCCACCACGCCGGAGAGCGCCTCGTCGAGCTGCTTTTCCGGCACGTCGTGCTGATACTGACCGACGCCGATGGCCTTCGGGTCGATCTTGACCAGCTCGGCCAGCGGGTCCTGCAGCCGCCGCGCGATGGAGACCGCGCTGCGCAGGTTGACATCGTACTGCGGAAATTCCTCCGCCGCCAGCGGCGAGGCGGAATAGACGGAGGCGCCCGCCTCCGAGACGATCATGTAGGCCGCGCCGTGCTTCTGCCGCAGCAGCTCGCAGACCATGGCCTCCGTCTCGCGCGAGGCCGTGCCGTTGCCGAGGGCGATGTGCGTCACCTCATACCGATCCATGAGCCGCCGGAGCGTTTCGATCGCTTCGGCGCGTTTTGCTTTGGAGAACGTGGGGTAGACGACGGCGGTGTCCAGCACCTTGCCCGTCGGGTCAACGACGGCGACCTTGCAGCCGTGGCTGTAGCCTGGGTCGAGGCCCATAGTCACATGGCCGCGCACGGGCGGCTGCATGAGCAGCGGCCGGAGATTCAGGGCAAAATTGCGGATGGCCCCCTCGTTGGCCCGCTCCGTGAGCGCGGTGCGCAGCTCGCGCTCCATGCTGGGCGCGATGAGGCGGTCATAGGCGTCCTCGCAGGCGGCGCGCAGGAAGGCGGCCGCGCCGCCGCCCGGTACGAGCACGCAGCGGCGCACGCAGATGAGGGCCTGCTCGCGGTCCGTTTCCAGCGTGACCTTCAGAAAGCCCTCGCGTTCACCGCGGTTCACGGCGAGGATCTGGTGGCCCTGCAGTCTGGACACCGGCTGGCGGAAGTCATAATAGAGCTGATAGACGGAGGTCTCCTCCTCCTTTCCCTTCGCGGCCTGCGTGCGCAGAACGGACTGGCGCTGCATCAGGCTGCGGAGAGCTTTGCGCACGGCAGCATCGTCGGAGACGGTCTCCGCCACGATGTCGGACGCACCGGCCAGCGCGTCCTCCGGCGTCTCCACGCCGCGCGCCGGGTCTGCGAATCCGGCGGCAAGCGTGAGCGGATCGGGCAGATCGCGGGCCTGCCCCAGCAGCTGCTCAGCCAGCGGCGCAAGGCCGCGCTCCCGGGCGATGGTCGCGCGCGTGCGGCGCTTCGGCTTATAGGGCCGGTATAGGTCCTCCAGCTCCGATAGCGTCACTGCGGCCTGCAGGGCAGCGTCCAGCTCGTCCGTCAGCTTCTCCTGCGCGGCGATGGAGCGGCGGATCTCCTCACGGCGCTGGGCCAGATTGCGCAGATACTGTAGGCGCTCTGCCAGTGTGCGCAGCGTCGTGTCATCCATTGCGCCGTGCTGCTCCTTGCGGTAGCGGGCAATGAAGGGGATGGTGTTCCCCTCGTCAAGCAGGCGGACGACCGCCCCCACATGCTGCGGCTTCTGCCCCAACTCGGCTGCCAGCAGCCGGATCATATCTTCCATTGCGATCTCCTCCGTGTGTTCGGATACGGCGGCCGTGCCAACATGGCCCAGCCGCCTGTTTTTCTGTATTGTACCATGTTTTCCGGAAAAAGAAAAGGAAAACGAGAACCCCGCCGGAGCAGCCGGTGGGGTTCGGTGAATCGTAGGCCTCCCGCCGCCGCGGCAGAATTGCAAAATAATGCTGCAAAGTTTTGTTTTGCAATTCTGAAAGCCCAAAGGGATTTTTTCAACAAAAATGGGGGCTGCTCCAAAAGAAGCAGCCCCGCGGAAGAGACAGATAAAACAAGATGTTCGACAATACCAATACTTCACTTCAAATTATTAGGAGATGTTAGAAAGGAGAATAAGATAGTAAGAAAAAATTGCCCATACTCGCGGTTAACTCTTGCCTGACCAAATAACGAAAGAAAGAAGAAAAGATGAAAACGAACGTGGACTGAGCCGCGGGGATCCCAGAGTGCAGCCCATAGCCTCTGCAGGACAGGCCTGCTCACAAAGACGGCTGCGCACACCGCTCTGTGCGGGACAGGAGAACGAACGAGCGGGACCGGTCAATGGCGAACCATGCAGCGCTGCGGCGGCCGCCGCGCTGCTCCGACTATGTTCAGAGGAGATCTTCTCCTCTCTGGTGCCAGTTTACCACGTTGTGCAAAAAAGTGCAAGCATGTTACGACTAAAAATTCGTGGCGAATTCAACAAATTATAGAAAGAAAAATTGACAATATCGACAAAACAGGGAGAAAATGGAATTTTCAGCGCTCAAGCTGCGGAATCGTCGGACGATTTCTGCATTTTCTTGCGCTTTTCGCGCCATTCACGCCAGCGCGTCTGCGCGCGCAGGGTGTACAGCAGGATCAGAAGGACCTCGAGCACGGCGCAGATGACGTAGACAAGAAACAGCCGGTTCCCGTGCGCCGTGAGGTGCAGACTCAGACCGGCGCCCCAGATGATAAGCGAGCAGGCGAAGATCTGCGAGAGCTGGTTGCTCCAGAGCGCGCAGAAAACCTGCGCCACGATTCCGGAGATGGGGATGCCGTAGATGAACAGCAGCCAGGCATACCGGTCACAGATCGAGAAGATCTGCGCGCTGCAGAATAACACCGTCATCACGAGCCAGACAAGGCCGACGGACAGCAGCGAGATGAGCAGGTGGCGCGTGCGCGTTTTGGCGACCTTCTTTTCGCGCAGCAGGTCCTGCACGGTGATGCCGTAGAGCGAGGCGATATGGGAGAGAATGAAGATGTCCGGCGTGCCGTCGCCGCGCTCCCACTTGGAGACGGACTTATCGGAGTAGCTGAGCTTTTCCGCAAGACCGGCCTGTGTGTCGCCGTTCAGCTTGCGGTAATAGGCAATGTTTTCGGCGATGAGCTGCCGCAGCTTTTCATCGGATTCATTCATGGGCGTTTGTCCTTTCTGTTGGTGGGGAATGCCCGCAAACCCTTGCAAATCAAGGACTCTACTCACAGTAGAACCCCATTCTCGGGCTGATGGAGTCGCTCTCCAGACTGCGGAGAGGGACGGCTCACGCCGGTAGCGTGACATACGGGGCGGGGCATGGTACGATGAGTCCAGCAGCCGGGGCGGCCCGGCGAATGACTCACGGGGAGGCTTCATCATGAAACAGAAATTTGCACAGGCGGTCCGTATCCTGACAACGCCGCCGGTTTTTTCCGCACTGATGTGCACGCTGCTCTATGTGCTCGTGCCTGGCTCGTTTGCTTCGCTGGGACATTATCTGCTTGCGATCGTGTGCCTGTCGCTGCTGCCGGTGCTGGCCTATCCGGTGTCCTATCTCATCCCGGCGCTTCGCAGAGGCGGCAGAAAGACGCAGCGCAATCTGGCGCTGGTGTTCTCCGTGCTCGGCTATCTGATCGGCTTCCTTGCTGCCGTGCTGGACGGCGGCGCAGCGATAGAAAAGGTCATTTTCGGAACGTATCTCATCTCCGGCACAACGCTTGCCGTGTGCACGCTGCTGCATTTCAAAGCCAGCGGCCATACCTGCGGCTGCTCCGGCCCGATCGCGGCGCTGTCGATCTTTATCAATCCGTGGTTTCTGGTCGGCTATGTGCTCCTGACGCCGATCATCTGGTCGAGCATCCGGCTCAAGCGTCACACGGCGCTGCAGCTTCTTGCGGGCTGCGTCATCCCGGTGCTGGCTATGCTGATCTGCCGGGCGCAATTCCTGTAAACAGGGAATCCCAACGCACGGGCAGCACGTCCGTCCGTGCGGATTTTTATGCAACTGCAAAATCAACACACAGAGAGGACCCACACCATGCCGTACATGTTAAGCTGTGATTCCACGACGGATCTGACGCTTGCGCAATACGCCGCGCTCGATCTGCATTATGTTTCGCTCCATTTTCTGCTGGACGGGAAGGAATATCCTGACGACTATGGCCAGAGTCTGCCGATGAAGACGTTTTTCGACGCCATGGCAGCCGGGGCAACGACGGGGACGTCGCAGGTCACGACCGGGGAATTCGAGCTGTATTTCCGGCAGTTTCTGGAGCAGGGGAGCGACATCCTGCATGTTTCGCTCTCGTCTGGCCTGTCGGGCTGCTATCATTCCGCCTGCGCCGCGCGGGACATGCTGCTGGAGGAATTCCCGGAGCGGAAAATCATCGTTGTCGACTCGCTCTGCGGCTCGGGCGGCGCTGCTATCCTGATGCTCGAAGCAGCGCGTCAGCGCGATGCGGGCCGGACCATGGAGGAGACCGCCGCCTGGATCGAAGCGCGCAGGCTCCATGTGCACCACTGGCTCTTCACGCCGGAGCTGGCATATTTTGTGCGCGGCGGCCGGGTCAGCGCTGCGGCGGGCTGGATCGGTACGCTCCTGCGTCTGTGCCCTGTGATCGAGGCAAACTGCGAGGGCAAGCTGATCCCGCGGGAGAAAATTCGCGGCAAGCAGCGCGCCTTGCGCGTTCTTGTGGAGAAAATGGTCAGCTATGCCGAGGGCGGCATGGCCTATGACGGCCCCTGCCATATCTCCCATGCGGACAATCTTGCGGATGCCGAACAGCTGGCAGGCATGATCGAAGAGAAATTCCCGCAGCTGCGCGGGAGAATCGTGATCAATACCGTCGGTACGACGCTCGGCAGCCACTGCGGGCCGGGCATGGTCGCCCTTTTCTTCTATGGCACGGAGCGCGGCCGTTGAGCAGGCTGGCGATTCTCCAATATTAATATTATAGCAGAACACCGGCGGATTGCCAAGCCTGAAAACGGCGGCAGTCCGCCGGTTGGCTGTATCAGGACATAAAAACACCGGGCACGGAAAATCCGTGCCCGGCAGGCGGTTGACCTTATTTGGCGTATTCGACGACCTTCGTCTCGCGGATGACGTTGACCTTGATCTGGCCGGGATATTCCAGCTCGGACTCGATCTTCTTCGTCAGCTCACGGGCGAGGATGATCATGTTGTCCTCGGAGACATCCTCGGGCTTGACCATGATACGGACCTCGCGCCCGGCCTGAATGGCGTAGGACTTCTCGACACCGGGGTAAGTGCCGGTCAGCTCCTCGAGCTTTTCCAGACGGCGGATATAATTCTCCACGTTCTCGCGGCGTGCGCCGGGACGAGCGGCCGAGATGGCATCGGCCGCCTGCACGAGGCAGGCAATGACGGTGCGCGGCTCGATGTCGTTGTGGTGCGCCTCGATGGCGTGGATGACGTCGGGCGATTCGTTGTACTTGCGGGCCAGCTCAACGCCGAGCTGGACGTGGCTGCCTTCCATCTCGTGGTCGACAGACTTGCCGAGGTCGTGCAGCAGGCCGGCGCGCTTGGCCAGCGCGACGTCCACGCCGAGCTCGCTTGCGAGCAGACCGGCGATGTGGGCGACCTCGATGGAGTGGTTCAGAACGTTCTGACCATAGGACGTGCGGTACTTCTGGCGGCCGAGCAGCTTGATGAGCTCGGGGTGGAGGTTGTTGATGCCGGTCTCAAACGTGGCGCGTTCGCCCTCCTGCTTGATGACGCGGTCGACCTCCTTGCGGGCCTTCTCTACGAGATCCTCGATACGGGTCGGGTGAATGCGGCCGTCGGCGATCAGCTTCTCGAGCGCGAGACGCGCGACCTCGCGGCGCACGGGATCGAAGCATGAGACGGTGATGGCCTCCGGCGTGTCGTCGATGATGAGATCGACGCCGGTGATGGCCTCGAGCGTGCGGATGTTGCGGCCCTCGCGGCCGATGATGCGGCCCTTCATCTCATCGTTCGGCAGAGCGACGACGGAGACAGTCGTTTCGGCGGCGTGGTCGGCGGCGCAGCGCTGGATGGCGATGGAGATGATCTCGCGGGCGAGCTGATCGGCGTTGTCCTTGAGGTTCGTCTCGATCTCCTTGATCTTGAGCGCGGCGTCATGCTTGCATTCGTTTTCGAGATTCTTCAGCAGGTGGTTCTTAGCCTCCTCCTGCGTCAGGCCGGAGAGCTTTTCCAGCGTTTCGAGCTGGCTCTTCTTGATCATTTCGACCTCGTCCTGCGTAGCGGCAATGTTTGCCTGACGGCGGCGGAGATCGTCTTCCTTGCGTTCGAAGGCGTCGAGCTTCTTGTCGAGAGACTCTTCCTTCTGCTGGAGGCGGCGCTCCTGCTTCTGCAGGTCGGCGCGGCGCTCCTTGACTTCCTTTTCGTATTCGGTTCTGGATTTATGAATTTCCTCTTTCGCTTCCACGAGCATCTCGCGCTTCTTATTCTCGCCGCCCTTGATGGCTTCGTTGATGATACGCGTTGCTTCGGTTTCTGCGCTTCCGATCTCACGCTCCGCGACTTTCTTGCGATAGAGCATGCCGATCAGAAAGAAGATAAATGCTACAATCAGCAGTCCTGCGACGAGCAGGACGTAACCATACCATTCCATTGCCGGAATACACCTCCTGTTCTTCAAATTGGGTGCGTGTGTCACGAAAAAGTAATGCTTCCTCCGGCTACCCCAATGCACAGAGCAAACAAACAAATCCACTGTTTATTGTACCGTTTCACTTCGCGAAAGTCAAGCAATTATGCAGGGAAAATTGTTTCCCTACAGGAAAACTTGTGCAAAGCATACAAGGCGTTGACAACTTGCAGCCGGAATGATAGAATTATAATGAGTTGGAGGCGGAACGCATTCTCCGTTTTCAATTTGATCGATACGCGGGTATGATGGAATTGGCAGACATGCAGGATTTAGGTTCCTGTGCAGAGATGCGTTGGGGTTCAAGTCCCCATACCCGCACCACGACAAGCCCCTTTATTCTATAAAAATGTGAGGAGAAACCGGAACGCCATGGACAATTTCAGATTTTCGACCCTGGAATATAAGCGCCCCGATCTGGAGGCACACCGTGCAAAGCTCAAGGATTGGAAAGCTGCGATCGAACACGCGGAGAGCTACGAGGCTCTGCGCACGCTGCTTCTTGAGATGGACCGCGAAAACTGCGAGCTGTCCACGCAGTATTCCATCGCGAACATCCGCCATACGCTGAACACCCGTGATGAATTCTATGAAACGGAGGTCGCCTATCTTGACGACACGCTGCCGACCCTCGGCGGCGAGGAGGTCGCGCTGAGCGAGGCCATCGCGTCCAGCCCTTTCCGCCCGGACATTGAGAAGGAATTCGGCAAGCAGTATTTTGTCTCCATGGATCTGCAGAAGAAGCTGTTCTGCGAGGCCAACATCCCGCTGCGCCAGCAGGAGAGCCGCCTGACCAACGAGTATCAGAAGATCATGGCCACGGCGGAGATCCCCTTCGACGGCAAGACGCTGAACCTCTACGGCGTGCAGAAGTATTTCGAGCACCCCGACCGTGCCATGCGCGCCGCTGCCGTCAGGGCCTACGCCAAATTCTACGAGGACAACGAGCCGCGTCTGGAGGGGATCTGGGACGAGCTGATCCGCATCCGCAACCAGATGGGCAAAAACCTCGGCTATGAGAACTACATCCCCGTCGGCTATCTCGAGCAGAGCCGCACGGACTACGGCGAAAAGGAGGTCGCGTCTTTCCGCGAGCAGGTGCGCATGTTCCTTGTCCCGCTGTGCCAAAAGCTCTATGACGCGCAGGCGAAGCGCCTCGGTATCGACCACGTCATGTGGCACGATGAGAAGATGGTGTTCCCGGACGGCAATGCCGAGCCCGCGGGTGACGATGCCTTCATGGTGAAGACTGCCCAGAAGATGTACCACGAGATCAGCCCGGAGACCGGCGAGTTCATCGATTTCATGATCGACCACGAGCTGATGGATCTGCAGAACAAGCCGGGCAAGGCATCCACCGGTTACATGACGAGCCTGCCCAGCCTGAAGGCTCCCTTTGTCTTCTCCTGCTTCAACCACACGATCTTTGATATGCAGGTGCTGACCCACGAGCTTGGCCACGCCTTCGCAGGCTATATGGCCATGCGCAGCCAGCCCATCTCGGACTACTACAGCGAGTCGACCGACATTGCCGAAATTCACTCCATGTCCATGGAGCAGTTCGCCTATCCCTATGCCGAGTGGTTCTTCGGCGATCAGGCGGATAAGTTCCGCTTCGCCCACCTGCAGGAGGCGCTGACCTTTGTGCCCTTCGGCGTGGCCGTGGACGAATTCCAGCATATCTGCTATGCCCATCCGGAGCTGACGCCGAAGGAGCGGACCTACCAGTGGCATCTGCTGGAGGAGAAGTACATGCCGTGGCGCAAGTATGAGAGCGATCCCTTCCTGGAGCGCGGTGGCTACTGGTACCACAAGCTGCACATCTATCTCTACCCCTTCTATTACATCAACTACACGCTCACGACCATGGGGGCGATGGAGTTCAAGAAGAAGTACGCCGAGGATAAGGCCGCCGCATGGCAGGACTACCTCAAGCTCTGCAAGACCGGCGGCAGCCGCAGCTATCTCGAGACGCTGCGCTACGCCAATCTGGCCAATCCGTTCGAGGCAGGCTCCGTCGAGCGCGCCTGCGGCTATGCCGAGGAAATTCTGCTCAAGCAGATCGCGGAGCAGGAACAGGAAGCGTAAAAGCCTATAATAACGATCAAGCTCCCCTTGAGGCCTGCCTTGAGGGGAGCTTCTCTGTGCGCAGATAAAGTTTTTGCTGTTGATTGCCAAAACTTTGAAATTTCATAGTTCGATCTCCCGTTTCTGTCCGTTTGTTTCAGATAATGTTAGCGAACGCTAACTGCTACGGCATGATGACAGCCCCCATTTTGCCCCAATACAATGGCCCTTGCGAAAAAAGGACGCTTCCGGGAAAACGGATGCGTTGTATATCTACATTACACGCTGGGACAAACCCCAACACTCTCGACAAATATCGACAAAAATCGCGTTATTCTGCGCAAAAAACTGCTTGACATTTCATTAAAATTTCGATATTCTAAAAATAACGACGAATCCGGGCAGCAATGCAGGATTCCCTGTGAATCGGAAAACGGGAAGGGGAAAGGATATGAGTTGGGATTTGCGCGCCCTCGGCGGGGCGGTACAGCTTCCGTGCGGAGAGTTGGCCTGGACAAAGCCGCAGATCTTTCGGGTGCTTGCCAGCGTCGAGGCAATGCGCGGCGTCGTTCTGGGCGGGGATGTGCTGTTCGGCAACGGGACCTACACCGGCAGCAGCTGGCAGTATTGCCTGACCTGCGAGGATCACTATGTCGCCTTCCTGCGGGAGAACTGCCGCGGCAGCCGCAGAACGGCCGAGGCATTCATTCGGGACTTTTTGGCCACGCGCAGCGGAGAATTCCTGTTTGCGCCCGTGCTCCGCGAGGGCGTGGATGCCTATATCCACCGCAGCACGGGGGGCCTGGCTCCGGGCTATGACTGCGCCGCACGGTCGGGCTGCGGACTGCCGTGACCGTTTGCCGGAAAAGCCCCTTGGACTTTTCCGGCAAAGAAATTCTGCTTCGCTGCGGAGCGCTTCAGACGCGCTGCGGCGTCTGCGCACCCTCCGGGTGGGTGATCCGGACGGGATAGGACCCGGTCCCGTCGCCGACGGTCTGGGCATACAGCCGCACCATATGCTGCCAGGTCCGCCGGTCCAGCTCGCCGGTCACGGGCAGGCCGCAGCGGGCCTGCAGCCATTTGAGGCAGGCGGTGCAAGCTTCATCGTGCCGGCCTGTCACGGAAACGGGCGGCATGCCGTCATAGTAGTGCCGCAGGGCCTGCAGCATGCCCTGAGCAAGGTACAGGTGCATGTTCTGCTCGCCGGGGGAGATGGTCTGCATCGGCTGAAAAAGCGGGCGCAGCGGCTCGGCCGGGCCATGGTGGATGTGCGCCTCGCGCGCGGCATCCACAACGGCGTTCCAAGTCGTAAGGTCGGCCGCTCCGGTGACGGGCAGGCCGTTCTGCTGTTGAAATTCCCGCACGGCACGGGCCGTCTCCGGGCCGAAAATGCCGTCGGGCACGACGGTTGTGGGCTTCCCGGCATGGCGCTGCAGCAGGCGCAGCATGGACTGCAGGGAACGGATGGGCATTTGCATGGCTTTCCTCCTTTTATGTGTCGCTGTCGCCGAGGCGCAGGATCTGTCCCGGGAAATTCGGGATCACTCCGGCCTGCACGAGATAGCCGACCTCCTCTGCGATCTCCTGCGCCACATCCTGCGGCAGCGGCCCGGTCTCGGCGATCCCGGCGAGACGGTCAAAAATGGCGTTCCACGTCTGCTCGCCGACGATGCCGTCAATGGCCAGACCGGAAAAGCGCTGGAAGGCCCGCACGCTGTTGGCCGTTAACTCGCCGAAGATGCCGGTCTGCGGCGGCATGGGGACGTCGTTGATATACGAGCCGATGACCTGCAGCATATACTGCAGCACGCGCACCGGCTCACCGGTGCTGCCCTCGCGCAGTACGCGGGAATACTGCCAGTTTACGGCATAGAACGTCTGCCCCTGCGAGGCCAGCTCTGACAGCTCCGTCACCGCGACATACAGCCGCACGAGCTGATACCACGTGCCCTTGCCGACGATGCCGTCCGGGTCCAGATTGAAGATGCGCTGTGCGGCCAGCACGGCATTTTCCGTCTGCGTGCCGAAAATGCCGTCTACGGACGCAACACGTGGGATGGCGGGGTAGTTCTGCCCGATGCGGTTGAGCATGACCTGCAGCTGCACGACCTGCGGCCCACGCGAGCCGCGGCGCAGGGGCGTTCCGCCGTAGGAGGGGGCGTAGCCGCGCATGGGCGCGTTGCGGACGATCTCGATATCCTCGCCGTAATAGCGGCGGAGAATTTCCACGGAGCTCAGCCCCTGCTGTGCAAGCTCCTGTGAGCCCCACTGGCTCAGACCGTCGCACGTCACGGTCGTTCCGTTGCAGAATTTGGCGGCCAGAGGCTCCACAAAGCCCTGCCGCCGGAGATAGGTGTTGAACAGCTCGTCGACGAGGCGGCCGACATTTTCAAAAATATTCCGCCCGTTGATGAATTTCTGGTCGATGGCCGTCGAGGACGTGATGTCGAAATCATAGCCCCGGCTGCGGTAGAATTCCGTATAAACGCGGTTGAGGGCAAAGGAAATGATGGCCAGAATGTTGGCGACGAGGGCACTGTCATCCCACGTCGGGTAAATTTCGCTCGAGGCGACGTTTTTGACATAGTCCGCGAACGACACCGTCACATTCGCGGCCGAGGCGGTCGGCGGCCCCAGATGCACGGTGATCTGCGCGGGAATGTAGGGAATGACCGTTACCATGGCCGTCACCTACAGCGCCTGCGGCGAGATCGGGAAGACCTCGGTCAGGTTGTAATACTCCGGATACTGCGGGTAGGGGATCATGGCCAGCTCCTGAATGGCCCGCACCCCGGCGAAGATCTGGATGCCCTCCACGAGGATCTGCTCGTAGCCGGGGCACTCCGCCGACAGGTCCACCTGCGTGAACGGCTGCCCCGTTCCCGGGGCCTGACTGCCCGCTCGCTCGGGCGCTTCGATGACGATGGGGCCGATCATGCCGCTTTCATCCGTGATGCGCAGGGCAAGCAGCTTCATGCTGCCCTCCGGCGTGCGCTCCGTGATGCGGATGGCTACGCCGGGCAGCGGGAGCTGCGCGTTGGAAGCAAAGGCTCGCGCCTGCAGGGTTCCGCTTGCTGCCATAAGGTACCTCCTGAATCGGGTTTGGGCAGCCCTTGCGTACTGCCCTGAGATAGTCTATGCGCAGGTGCTCCCGCCTGCGCCAAAATTTGTGCTTGACAGCGTAACAATGTTATGCTATTATGATGGCGTAACAATGTTACGGAGGGAGGATGCGAATGGAAGACCTCATTTCCAAGCGCGAGCTGCTGGAGCGCTACGGCGTGTCCTATGGCGCGCTCTATCGCTGGAAGCGCATGGGCCTCATCCCGGAGGACTGGTTCCTGCGCCGGGCGACGCTGACCGGGCAGGAGACGTTTTTCCACCGGGCGCAGATCTGCCCGCGCGTGGAGCAGATCCTGCAGCGCGGCGAGACCTCGCTCGAGGAGCTGGCCGAAAAGCTCCGGGAGCCGGAGCGGCATGCGCCGGAAAACTGGCTCATCGTGACGGACCGCTTTACCAGCCGCCGCTTCCGGCTGGAGGAACTGAAAAGCATTACATTGATCGTGGACGGGCAGGCGCAGGAGCTCTTGCCAAAGCAGAAGGGAGTTCATCAGAAATGAAACAGAATTTGAATTGTTCCGGTTCGACCCGCGTTGACGGCGGGGAATACGGCGAGGTGCGCGTAAGCGCCAGCCTGCGCGTGGACGGCGACCTGCGGTGCGACACCCTGCAGTGCTCCGGCTCCGCAAAGATCGAGGGCGCGCTTTCCTGCGCCGGTGAGGTCCGCTGCAGCGGCTCGGTGAAGGTCGCGGGCGAGGCTGCCATGCAGGAGGGACGCTTTTCCGGCAGCGTGAAGGCACAGTCGCTGCACTGCACGGGAACGCTGCAGTGCTCCGGCTCGGCAAAGACCGAGGGCGGCATGCAGCTTGGCAAGGCCCGCTTCAGCGGCAGCTGCGCCGCAGAGGGCGACATCCATGCCGAGGAGCTTGAGATCGCGGGCTCGCTGCGCGCCCCGGCTGTGGAGGCCGAGCGCTTCCATGCCTCCGGCGTGTTCCGGATCGACGGTCTGCTCAACGCCGGGGAGATCATCATGTCCCGCGGAGGTCTGTATCAGGTGGGCGACATCGGCTGCACGACGCTCCGCGTGGTGCAGGACGCGCATGTGATCTCGCTCGGCCGCCGCAAGCGCGCACTGGAGGCCCAGTCCATCGAGGGCGATACGCTCGAGCTGCTCGATACGCAGGCGGCCGTCGTCCGCGGGCGCTTTGTCTGCGTCGGCGCAGGCTGCGTGATCGACCGCGTGGAGTATTCCGAGGACCTGACGGTCGAGGACGGCGGTATCGTAAAAGAACCGGTCCGCTGCTGATTGACACGGCGTGTCCCGCATGATAGAATGCAGGAAAAGGAGGAAATGCTTATGCTGAAATTTCCCAGGGATCTATATTCGGATGTCCGTGTGGAGGACGTGGCGGAAACGACGCTCGTACTCGAGGACGGCGAGCTGAAGCAGTGCACCGAGAGCCGCCGCCGCGGCGCATTCGTGCGCGTCTATGACGGAAAGCGCTGGTATAACAGCGCCACAACGGAGCCGGACCGCCTGCAGCAGGAGCTTGATACGCTGGCCGCCATGGCAGAGCCGAACCCGGCCATCGGTGACGACCCTGTTGTGCGCCGTTTTGAGGTGAACCGTGACTGTGTGCTGCGCTGGCAGGCAGGCGACCTGCGCGCCGTGCCGGTGGAGCAGAAGCTGGCGCTGCTGCGCAGCTATCAGCCCCTGCTGGAGCGCAGCGGGCTTGCCGCCACCCGTGCGCGCTATCTGGATGTGCATGTCGACAAGACATTCTGCTCTTCGCTCGGCGCGGATATCCGGCAGGACTATCAGCACTGCGGCATCGCGCTGGGCTATACTGTCACGGGCGCGAACGCGCCGTTCACGAACGGTCAGCAGCGCTATGCATCGGATTTCGCGGGCCTGCAGGGCTGCCAAGAGGGCCTGCGCGCGGCCATTGAGGAGGACGTGAACTATGCCATGCACGCCGTCCCCGTGGAGCCGGGGGAATATACCTGCGTGCTCTCGCCGACGGTCGCCGGTGTGTTTGCCCATGAGAGCTTCGGCCACAAGAGCGAGTCGGACTTCATGCTCGGCTCCGAGACGATGCGCCGGGAGTGGGAGCTGGGCAAGCGGGTCGGCTGGGAGGGCCTGAGCATTCTGGACTCCGGTGTGCCGAACGGTTCCGGCTACTGCCCCTATGACGACGAGGGCACGCGCGCGCGCGACACCTATCTGGTGAAAAACGGCGTGCTGACCGGCCGCCTGCATTCCGCAGCGACGGCCGCTGCGCTGGACGAGGCGGTCACGGGCAACGCCCGCGCCATCAGCTTCGAGTTCGAGCCGATCGTGCGCATGACCTCCACCTGGATCGCGGGCGGCACGGACACGTTTGAGAGTCTGCTGCGGGGGGCCGAGGGCGGCCTGTATATCCCGGACTTCTTCCACGGCTCCGGTATGTCGACATTTACGATCGCTCCGGCGCGCGCTTACCGCATCCGCGGCGGAAAACCGGCAGAGCCGGTGCTGGTCAGCGTGATCTCCGGCAATGTGATGCAGACGCTGCATCAGATCGACGGCGCGACGGCCGAGACGGAGCTGCGCAGCCTGTTCACGGGCGGCTGCGGCAAAATGGAGCAGTGGCCGCTGCGCGTCGCGTTCGGCGGGCCGTACCTGCGGGTGCGCGGCCTGAAGGCGCAGTAAGGAGGAGACGGAGATGCAAAAAGAGCTTTATCAGATCGAGAGAAGCGAGGTTTCTCTGAATATTTCCGAGGGCGCCGTGACGGAGGTGCGCCGCAAGCACATCGTCCGCAGCGGCTGCCGCGTGTATGACGGCGGAAAGCTCGGCATCAGCGGCGTGTTTGGCGAGCCGGACGAGGCAACATGGCAGGCCGCGCAGCGCGCGCTCACTGCCGGCCTTTCCCACCCGGAGCCGCTTGGCGCTCTGGTCCGCAGCCGCGAGACCGGCGTTATGCCGGAGGAGCGTGAGCTGCTGGAGCAGTCCGAGGCTCTGCTGGCACATCTGCGTGAGGAATGTCCCGGCTTTGTGTTTTCCAATAAGATCGTGGCGCTTTCCGAGCGGGTGCGGCTGGAAAATGACCTCGGCCGCAGGCTCGACGACAGGCAGAGCGGTTCGTTCCTGAATCTGGTCGTGAAGGACGAGGCATCGCCGAACGTATTTGACACCGGCATCGGCTGGACGAGCCGCGGCAATGCGGCCGTCGACGGGCTGGAGGCCGCGCGCCGTTCCCTGCGTGCCTACCGCAACGAGGTGCCTATGCCGAAGGAAAAGCTCCCCGTGCTGTTTGCGGGCAGCTTCCTGAGCGGAAAGCTCGAGGGCCTGCTCGACGTGCAGAAGCTGGAGAGCGGTGCGTCGCTGTTCAGCGGCAAAATGGGGGAGAAGCTCTTCTCCGGCGCGTTGACGCTGCAGGTCGACCGGCGTCCGGAGAGCTGGCTGCCGTTCTTTGATGCGGAGGGCTCCGTGCTCGAGGGCGACACACTGCCGCTCATCGAAAACGGCGTGCTTGTGCGCGGCGCAGCGGATCGTGCACAGGCTGCGCGCTATGGCTGCATGGCGACTGCCGCGGCGGGCGGCGCTTATGACGCCGCGCCCTGCCGCTCGGCCTCGGAGGGCTGCCTGCGCATTGCACAGACACATTCCTATGCCGAGCTGCTCGGCGATCGGTCGTTTATCCTGATCGACGTGGCCTCCGGCGGCGATATGACGCCTGCGGGAGATTTTGCGACACCGGTGCAGACGGCCTATCTGTGCCGCGACGGCCTGCCTGTCGGCCGCCTGCCGGAATTCAGCTTCCGCGGCAGCGTGTTCGACCTGCTGGGCGGCGGCTTCCTCGGGCGGACGGACGGCGGCCCGCTCGGCGGCGACGGCTGGACGCTTCTGGAAGGCACCATCGACGCCTGAACGGATCTGCAATAACAAGCAAGACCTGCCTGAACAAAATCAGACAGGTCTTGCTTGTTATTTTGCGTCTCTGGAATCGATCGTTCCGCGGAAGACGACGAAGCGGTCATAGAGGAACTCTAACACGAGGTTCAGCACCATGTTGAGCGCCGTGACCAGGTAGTCGTTCCAGAGCTGCACGTCGGTGAGCCAGTGCTCCAGCCAGGTGGTGCAGGGCGTAAAGACAAGGTAGAACAGCGCGACAAGCGCCATGGCGCGCGGCACGCTTGCGGCGGAGCGGAACGTATAGCGCCGGTTCAGCGTGAAGTTCCAGAGCACGGAGAGCACCAGCGCGATGAGATAGCCCAGCCATGCGGGCAGACGGATGACGTCGTTGCACAGGGCGAACGCGCCGATCTGGATGAGCCCGGCCGAGGCTGAGAACAGAGTGAACTTCAGCGAACGCAGCAGCTCTGCGCGGCGGTTCACCGTGCCCATGCGGCGTCCTCTGCCTCTGAGGTGCGGTCGCGCAGCATGAGCGAATTGAGCGCCACACGCGGATCGTGGCCTTCATAGAGCACGGCATAGGCCGCCTCGGTGATCGGCATGCTGACGTGCTTGCGCTGCGCCAGCTCCCAGGCGGACTGGGCGGCATAATAGCCCTCGACGACGGCGCCGACCTGCTTCATGGCCTCCTGCACGGGAACGCCCTGGCCGATGAGGATACCGGCGCGGCGGTTACGGGAGTGCATGGACGTGCAGGTGACGATCAGGTCGCCCACACCGGCCAGACCGGCGAAGGTCTCGCGGTGCGCGCCGAGTGCCATGCCCAGCCGGGCGACCTCGGCAAGGCCGCGCGTCATGAGCAGGGCCTTGGTGTTGTCGCCATAGCCCATGCCGTCGCAGACACCGGCGCAGAGGGCAATGACGTTCTTGAGCGCCGCGCCCAGCTCGATGCCGGCCGTGTCGGGGCTGGTGTAGACGCGGAAGCGGCTGCACATGAAGGCGTTCTGCACGCGCTCGGCAAGCTCCCGCTCCGGGCAGGCGACGACAACGCCCGTCGGGATGCCGCGGCTGACCTCCTCGGCGTGCGAGGGGCCGGACAGGGCGACGACGGTGCGGCCGGTCTCCTGCGAGACAAGCTCGGACATGCGATAGCCGGTACCTTCCTCGATGCCCTTCGTCACGGAGACAAGCAGGGACGTTTCGGCGAGGTACGGCGCAAAGGCGCGGGCTGTGGTGCGCACGGCGAACGACGGCGTGGCGAACACGACCATCTCCCTGCCCTGCGCGCAGGCGGGGTCTGCAGAATAATGCAGTCCCTCCGGCAGAGTCACGCCGGGGAGATATGGATTCTGATGGGTCTCGGCGAGCTGCTTGCTCTCCGTTTCGAAATGCGACCAAAGGGTGACATCGTGACCGTTTTCATGCAGCAGAATGGCAAGGGCCGTGCCCCAGCCGCCGCTGCCGGCGATCGTTACCTGCATGGAAGATTCCTCACTTTTTCTTGGATTTCAAAAGATAGGTTTTTGTCTCCGTGCCATGGAGCAGACGGGCAATATTGCTGCGATGCATGAAGATCGCAAGGACGGCCATAGCAATGGCGATGCTCCAGATCCACGGCTGTCCGGGGAAAAAGATGACAAACAGCACGGCATAGGCCGTGGCGGCCAGAATGGAGCCGAGCGAGACATAGTGCGTCGCAAAGACGATGATCAGAAACAGGCTGAAGCCGATGACAAAGATGCGCCAGTCCATCATGATCGCCAGTGCAGCGCTCGACAGGATGCCCTTGCCGCCGCGGAAGCCGTAAAAGACCGGGAAAATATGACCCAGCTCCGTCATCGCGCCTGCGATCATCATCCCGAGCTGCGGGTTTCCGGGCAGGAGCCAGCGGCCGAGCAGGCAGGCGAGCACGACCTTACCCATATCCATCAGGACGACGAGCAGCGTTGCCCAGCCGCCGAAGTTCCGCAGAAAATTCGTCAGGCCGGCGTTTCCGCTGCCTTTTTTGCGGATGTCGTCGTGCATGCAGGTGTGCGACACGACGATTGCGCCGTTGCAGCTGCCGAGCAGGTAGCCCGCAGCGGCACAGCAGACGATGCGCCACCAGTCCATGCTCAGTCCTCCTTATCGCCCTTCTGGCGGATGGTCAGCCGGATGGGCGTTCCCTCCAGACCGAAGACACCGCGGAGCTGATTCTCCAGATAGCGCTGGTAGGAGAAGTGGAACAGGCGCGCGTCGTTGCAGAAGATGACAAAGTGCGGCGGCTTCACGCCGACCTGCGTCATATAATAGATCTTCAGGCGGCGTCCCTTGTCCGTGGGCGGCTGCACGCGGGCCGTGGCGTCCTCAAGAATGTTGTTGAGCATGCCGGTCGTGATGCGCATGGCGCTCTGGTTGGCCACGGCGTTAATGCGCTCATAGAGCTTGCCGACGCGCTGGCCCGTCAGGGCGGACAGGAAGATGATCGGCGCGTAGGTGAGATAGCTGAGGTCGCGGCGGATCTCTGCCGTCTTCTCAGCCATGGTGTTCGTGTCCTTGTCCACAAGATCCCACTTGTTCACGACGATGATGCTGGCCTTTCCGGCCTCGTGGGCCAGACCGGCAATCTTCGTGTCCTGCTCCGTCACGCCCTCGACGGCGTCGATGAGGATCAGACAGACGTCTGCGCGCTCAATGGCGGCGATGGAGCGGAGGTTGGAATATTTTTCAATGGCGTCATCGACCTTGGACTTGCGCCGCATTCCGGCGGTATCGATGAAGCGGTATTTGCCGAATTCGTTTTCAAAATAGCTGTCGATGGCGTCGCGCGTCGTTCCGGCGACATTGGAGACAATGACGCGCTCCTGCCCGAGAATGCGGTTGAGCAGGCTGGATTTGCCGACATTCGGCTTGCCGATGATGGCAACGTTGATGACCTCGCCCTCGTCCTCCTGCTCGGAGGGGGCGGGGAAGTGCGCAACGCACCAGTCGAGCAGGTCGCCGGTGCCGTGGCCGTGGACGGCGGAGACCTCGATGGGGTCGCCGAGGCCGAGCGCATAGAATTCGTAGACGTCGGGGTTCGTGGGGCCGACGGAGTCGCACTTGTTCACGGCGAGGCAGACCGGCTTGCGGCTGCGCAGCAGCATATTGGCGACGTCCTGATCGGCGGCGGTTACGCCGGTCTTCACATCCGTGACCATGACGATCACGTCGGCAGCGGCGATGGCCAGCTCGGCCTGGCGGCGCATGAACTGCAGCATCTCGCTGTCGGTGTTCGGCTCGATGCCGCCTGTATCCACGAGCTCGAATTCGCGGCCGTTCCAGTCACAGTCGCCGTAAATGCGGTCGCGGGTCACGCCCGGCGTATCCTCCACGATGGCGGCGCGCCGACCGGTCAGTTTGTTGAAAAGCATGGACTTGCCGACGTTCGGCCGTCCGACGATCGCAACCAAGGGCTTGGGCATAGCGCAAGCCTCCTCTCTGCGGCAGAGCGCCGCGGGTTCTTTTTCCTATTATGGCACAAAACGCTTCGATTTGCAAGGCACAAACAAAAATGCCCGGAAACAAAGCAAAACCTGCCGGGATACCACCCCGGAAGGGGCGCTGTCCGGCAGGCTGAGAGAAAGGAGCTTATCCTTTCCTGCTTTCCTTGTGGGAACGGAATTACTTCGCCTCGGCGGCAGGAAGAACCTCGCGGCCATTGTAGGTACCGCAGTTCTTGCAAGCTCTGTGCGGCAGACGAGCCTCACCGCACTTCGGGCAAGCGACTACGCCGGGGATGGAGAGCTTCCAGTGGGAGCTGCGTCTCTTATCCCGTCTTGCCTTGGAAACCTTACACTTAGGAACAGCCATGAATGACACCTCCTTGGTCAGATGCTTTCGCAGAAAATAATCATTTATCCTTCAACAGC
>NZ_DBFZUT010000066.1:0-35979 GCF_048519415.1 Faecousia sp.
CTTCCACACAGAGCTGAATTTCCTGTTACAGGAATCGGCCGTTGGCAGGCGGCTGAAATTTAAAAAGAAAGTTGGGAAAGTTATGCCTCAGTTTGTACAGTCCGAACAGCAGCGTGAACTGATCAGTTCTCTCGTCCAGGAGCTTCCCGCCTACCGCAAGAAGATGCGGATGTCTCAGGCAGAGCTCGGTGATGCCGTCGGCAAGAGCCGTCAGAAGATCTCCGAGATGGAGCGCGGCTCTGCTCCCCTCGGTTGGGACACCTATCTGGCTATCCTCATGGTCCTGGGCGCTCATGGCGTTCTGGAGCCGCGTGGCCGTGATGCCGAGCGTCTTGCCGCTACCGGTCGCCTCATCGGTGGTCGCATCCGCTTCTGATTTCTGAAAACGGGATAGAACGCAAATGCATGTAAAGGTCCGCTGTTATGCCTGACAGCGGACCTTTTTGCAGCCTGAACGGGGCTGGCACCATTCGCAGCGAAAATTTTTTTCGCATTCCTGTAAGATTTTCTCTCCGGCGCGGTCTTATTGGCAGAAAGGAGGTGGCGCCGTGTCAGAGCTTGCGGAGATCTACCGCATTTATTTTGATGATGTCTACCGCTATCTGCTTGCCCTTTCTCACGATGCCCAGCTTGCCGAAGAGCTGACGAGCGAAACATTCTGCCGCGCCATGCGCGCACTTCCCGGCTTCCGCGGGGCCTGCGATATCCGCGTCTGGCTCTGCCAGATCGCGAAGAACTGCTTCTATACCGAGCAGAAGCGCATGGGCCGCATCGAGCTGCTGGATGACGGGAAAATGGAAGCACTCCCCGCTTCCGCCCCGAGTCTCGAGGAGCAGCTCACGGACCGGGACGATGCCGCACGCATCCGGGCCGCGCTCCACAGCGCGCCGGAGCCGTATAAGGAGGTCTTCCTCTGGCGGGCCCTCGGCGGTCTGAGCTTCAGGACCATTGGGCAGCTTTTCGGCAAATCGGAAAACTGGGCGTGCGTGACCTATCATCGCGCCAAAACCATCATCCGAAAAAACATGGAGGGATCAACATGAATCAGGAATGCAGCATTGTGCGGGACCTTCTCCCGCTGTATGCCGAGCGGCTTACGAGTCCGGAGACCGCTGCCTTTGTAGAAAAGCACCTGCGCACCTGCGCGGACTGCCGCGCCGCCCTGCAGGAGACACAGGCCCCGCCTGCCCTGCAGCCCGCTCCGGACGCCGCGCCCCTGCAGCATTTGCAGAAAAGGCTGGCGCGCAAGCGCCTGCAAATCATCGTGATGACGGCTCTGTTTGTCCTGACGGCCGTGATATCCGCAGCCGGCATTTTGAATGCTCCGATCTATTTTCCCTATACGGACGATCTTGTGCAGGTGACGGAGGATGCGGGAGCGCTGGAGCTTACGTTCCGTGCTGATGTCGCCAACGTCTCGACGGAGCGCTTTGTCGATCCGGACGATCCGTTGCGCGAGATCTGCCTTGTGGAGGCCTGGTCGACGCTCTGGGAGCGCTGGTTCTCCGGCCCGCATACACAGGCCGCCCGGCTCAAGGCGGAGGGCGGTAAGCCGCTCACCGTTCTCTATAGCGAAAACGACGGCACGGAGGCCGTTTATCTCGCGGGAAAGCCGATGGCCTCCGGCGGCATGATCGCCCTGCCGTCCCTGACACTCAATTACTATGCCTTTGTAGCCCTGATCGTTCTGGCAGCCGCTGTGCTCGTCCGTATTTTTGTCCGGAAGAAGCCGCGAGCCTGCGTCTGGACGGAGCGCGTGATCCTGCTGCCGGTCGCCTATCTGCTGGCGCACGTCACTCTTCTGGGGCTCACTGCCACGACCTATTCTCTGCCGCATGATTTTGTCTTTGTGTTCTGCGCGGCGCTGCTGCTGTACTGTGCGCTGCTGCTCCTGCACGGGCTGATCCGCGACGCACTCGAGCGCAGAAAGCGCGCCTGATACCCGCTCAGCGGCGCTCACTGAGCAACGCTACAGGCATATCAAAATTCAAAAATATGCAAAGGGCCGCTGCGTCGCGCAGCGGTCCTCAGCTTGTCAAAAAAATTGGCTTGTTTATTCGCGATAGCCCTTCATCATTTCCTGAAACAGCTCATACGTCGATGGCGGCGTATAGGTGATGGCGTTTGCACCTGCCTCGATGGTGCGCAGGATACTCTCGCCGGTCTTGCCGCCCGTTGCGATGATGGGCACGTCCGGCAGGGCCTTGCGGGCCTCCCGCACAAGCTCCGGCGTCTGCGCAGCGGCTGCGATGTTCAGAATGGAGGCTCCGGCCTCGATGCGCGCCTCGAAGTCCGTGCCGAATTTTGTCACGGTGATGACGGTCGGGATATCGATCACGCCGGAGACCGCGCGGAGATTCAGATTGTTGATCGGCGCATTGAGCACAACGCCCATCGCGCCCTGCGATTCGACGTCGCGCGCAAGCTGCACCGTGCGCAGGCCGCGCGTCGTGCCGCCGCCGACGCCGCAGAATACGGGGACATAGGAATATTTGATGATCGCGTCGCTGATGGCCTGCTGCGGTGTGAACGGATAGACGGCAAATACGGCGTCCGCGTCGCAGTTCCGGATAATGGCCAGATCGGTCGTGAATACGAAGCTCTTCAGCCTGCGGCCGTTGACGATGATGCCGCTTGCTTGATAGATCTCCTGCGGCATACGCAGAATGTGGCGCAGGCGGCTGTCGATGTTGGGGGGCTGCTTTTCCATACAAGAGTCCTCCTGTCTCTTTTTTGCCAGTATACCACGAAATTATGAATACTTTGAGAACAAATCATTTCCGTTCTGCCTTACTCTGCTGCGGAAAGCGCACGACGCAGAAAATCGCGGTAGGCTTCCGCCGCCGACGCCGGGAACACGATCTCCGCCCGGCCGCCGAAGCCTGCGAGCCAGCCGAGGAACGTCGGTGAAACGGAGATATCCGCCTGAAAGACAAAGTGGTCCGGCCCGTCCGGCACGAGCAGGCGGTCACGGCCGAAGCGGTCGAGCACAACGCCTGCCAGCGAGTTTTCAAACCGCAGCTTCATGCGGCACTGCTCCCCGCGGAACATGCCGAACACCTGCTGGGAATAGACGGCCGGGTCAAAGGAGCGCGTCTCGTCGTTGCTCTCGCGCGGGACGCCCGTCGCCGTGATCTCCGTCATCTTGTCCACGCGGTAGTGCGTCAGGCCGTGCGGCGCGCCGTAGGCCACGAGATAATAGTTCTCGTCCTCCCAGCACAGCGCGATGGGGCTTGCCTCATAGGTCTTCGGCCGGAAGCGGCGCCGGCCCTGCAGATCCCAGTCAAAATAGCGGAACGTGATGCGGCTGTTCCCGGCGATGGCCGCATGCAGCGTATCGACATTGCGGCAGACGTCCTCGCTGCCGCTTTTGGCGCGGCCGGTAACGACGACCTCGCGCCGCAGCAGCTCCGCTTCGTGCGCGCTCGAGAGGGCGGCGAGCTTGCGGATCAGGGCCATGGACTCCTTTTCGGAGAGGAACCGCGCTGCCTGCACGGCGTCGACGAGCAGCTTCAGCTCTGAAAGGGCGAAATCACGCTCCGGCACATAATAGCCGCCGTTTTTGCCGCTGACCTTGCGAATTTCCATGCCGTAATCGCGCAGGGTGTCCAGATCATCATAGACGCTTTTGCGCTCCGCACGGATGCCCTCGCCCTCCAGCGCGGCAAGAATCTGCTGCATGGACACCGGGTGCTGCTCGTCCGTGTGGCTGCGCAGATAATCGCGAAGGATGAGGAGCTTCAGCTTCTGCCGTTCCGATTTTGCCATGGTACTCTCACCTCTGCTGTCAACATACCACACCGGCGCCATAAATTGCAAGCCCCGTTTTGGGAAATGGAAAAAAATTTCCCGCAGGACTTCTCTGCTTGACGATTCCGCCGCTTCGTGGTATCCTAGAATAGAATATCATGACACGAGGATACGCTATGAAGCTGAATCGCAATGAAAAATATGTCAAATGGGGTCTCACGGCCTTTCTTGTGATTGTCGCCGCCGGACTGTTCTGGCTCGTTTTCTCCAACCTGCGCGGCTTTTATGATCTGATCGTCGAATTCCTCAACATCATCGCCGCTCTGCTCTACGGCTGCCTGTTTGCCTATCTGATGAATCCCGTTATGAAGGTCACGCAGCGGATCATGGACAAGCTGCTTGCCAAACGGAACCTCAGCGATCGGATGGCCGCGCGCATCAGCAAGATCACGGGGATCTGCGCTGCCGTGCTGGTGTTCTGCCTTGCGGTCTATGCACTCATCGCTCTTATCGTGCCGAACCTGATTGCAAGCATCGAGGAGCTGCTGCAGCCCGAAAAGCTCGAAAGCTATTATGCGACCATCAGTAAGTGGTTCCGCGGCATTTTCACGAACAGTGACATCCAGTCCTTCCTGGAAAAGACCGTCGGCGACCCGCTGGAGATGGTCATCGGCTGGCTGAGGAAGCTCGATTACAGCGTGATCGTCACGAGCCTGACGAGCTCGGTCTACAGCGTTGTGATGGTCATCTTCAATATCCTGCTCGGCATCGTCGCGGCCGTATATATCCTGATCTTTAAGGAAGAGCTCTGTGCGCAGGCCAAGAAGGTCACCGTGGCGGTCTTCAGTCGCCAGCATGCCGATCGCCTGCTGGAGCTGGCCCGCCGGACGAACAGCATCTTCGGCGGCTATGTTATGGGCAAGATCATCGACGCCGTGCTCGTCGGCGTCATCACCTACTTCGGCGTGCTGTTCATGGGCATGCCCTATGCGGCGCTCATCGGCACGATCGTCGGCGTGACGAACATCATTCCCTTCTTTGGCCCCTTCCTCGGTGCGGTGCCCTCGGCCCTGCTCCTGATGATCGACAAGCCCGTCAACGCCCTGTATTTCTGCATTTTCATTCTCATTCTGCAGCAGGTCGACGGCAACATCATCGAAAACCGCATTCTGGGTGAAAAGCTCGGCATTTCGGACTTCTGGGTGCTCGTTGCCATTCTGGTCTTCGGCGGTATCTTCGGCTTTGCCGGGATGCTTCTTGGTGTGCCGGTCTTTGCCGTGCTCTACACCGTCATCGGTGACCGCGTCAACAAGCGCCTTGCCCGTAAGCGCCATCCCCAGCAGACGAGCCTGTATTACACGATCCGCACCGTGGACGACCTGCCGCCTGTGACGGAGCCGAGCTACACGAGCGCTGCCGAGGAGCCTGCCTACGAAACACAGATCGACCCGGACGACGATATGGAGATCGACGACCCGGATTATGACGATACCCCCGGCTGAGCCGGAAAGGAGGAATCCATGGACGCATTTTTTGCCTCTGCCGCCGAATACTTTCAGGGAAGCGGCTCCGGCTTTGTCTCGGTGTTCTGCACCGTGTGGCGCTACCTTGCGCCGGTGCTGGCCGTGCTGCTGCTGTGGCGCTGTGCCCGGCCGCTGCTGAAATTCCGGCGGGAGCCGGAGACGTGGGCATGGCTCGTCATGCCGGACGGCAATCAGCTCCCTCTGACACACTGGGAGAATATCCTCGGCCGCGCGAAGGGCTGCGACATCGTCGTGGACTTCCCGACCGTTTCGCGCACGCACGCCGTCCTCACGCGCTATGATGACGGCAGCTGGTCCCTCACGGACATCGGCTCACGCGGCGCAGTCACGCTCAACGGCGAGCCGGTCCAGATGGCTGCCGTAAACTACGGCGATACCATCTCGCTCGGCGGCGTGGACATGGTGCTTGCACCCGTCACGCAGTCCGAGCTCGAGGAGCAGCTTGCCAGCCGCACGCGCCCGGCCCATCAGTCCTCCCCTGCGCTGACCCTGTTTCTGCTGACGGTCTTCCAGCTCCTGACGACGCTGCAGCTCTGGATGGGCGCGGAGGCTGAAACGGCCCAAACGGTCGTGCTGAGCTTCCTCGGCCTGCTGGCCGTGGGCTGGCTGCTGTTTGCCGTGCTGCGTATGATGCGCCGCAGCGGCTACGAGGTGGAAACGCTGGCCTTTTTCCTCAGTACGCTCGGCTTTGCCGTCATCGCCTCGGATAACCCAGCCAATCTTACAAAGCAGCTCATCTGCCTGCTCGGCGGCATCGTGATCTATCTGATCATCGGCTGGTCGCTGCGCGACCTGTCCCGCGCGAAGAAATTTCGCTATCTGGCCGCCGTCGGCGGCATGCTCCTGCTGCTCGTCAATCTGGTGTTCGGGCAGGAGAACAACGGCGCGCGCAACTGGATCTCGCTTGGCGGCATCTCGTTCCAGCCGTCCGAGCTGGTCAAGCTCTGCTTCCTCTATGTCGGCGCATCTACGATGGACCGCGTCGTAACGAAGCGGAACCTGTTCCTGTTCATTGTCTATTCCGCCGCCATCTGCGGCTGCCTTGCCCTGATGAACGACTTCGGCACGGCGCTCATCTTCTTCGTCGCGTTCCTCGTCATCGCCTTCCTGCGTTCCGGCAGCTTTGCCACGGTCACGCTGGCCTGCGCGGCCACGGGTTTTGCAGGCGTTCTGGCCGTTCGCTTCCGGCCGCATATCCTGCGCCGCTTTGCAACATGGGGCCATGCGTGGGAATATGCCTCTGCGGGCGGCTACCAGCAGACGCGCGCGATGATGTGCATCGCCTCCGGCGGTCTGTTCGGCCTCGGCGCGGGCAACGGCTGGCTCAAATATGTGTTTGCGGCGGATACGGACCTCGTTTTTGCTTTCCTCTGTGAGGAATGGGGCCTGATCATCGGCCTATGCGCCGTTGCGGTCATCGTGATCCTTGCGGTGTTTACCGTCCGCTCGGCCAAGGTCGGCCGCAGCAGCTTCTATACCATTGCTGCCTGCGCCGCCGTGGCGATCCTGACCATCCAGACCATTCTGAACGTGTTCGGCACGATGGACCTGCTCCCGCTGACCGGCGTGACGTTCCCGTTCCTTTCCAACGGCGGCTCGAGCATGCTGGCCTCGTGGGGCCTGATCGCCTTCCTCAAGGCGGCGGACACGCGCCAGAACGCCAGCTTCGCGGTCCGCACCGCAAAGGCAGAGGAGGTGGAGCCACTTGAATAAGCTTGCAAAACGCGCGTGGTTCGCACTTGCGCTGGCGGGTGTGCTTTTGCTCGGCATGGGCGTGATCGTGGTGCGTTACTTCATCGATTCGCCGGACTGGGTCACGTTCCAGAACAGCCCCCATGTCTATACGGACGGCGTTATGAACAGCGGCAAGATCGTCGACCGCGGCGGCACCGTCGTGCTCGATGCCACGAACGGCAAGTCCTATGCCGACAGTGCCTCGCTGCGCCGCAGCATGCTGCACCTGCTCGGCGACCGTGAGGGCAATATCACGCCGTTCCTGCTGCAGGAATACGGTTCGGAGCTTGTCGGATTTGACCGCATCAACGGCACCTATTCCACCGGCAAGCGCGAGGGCCGGATGATGCTGACCGTAAGCGCAGACGTGCAGCGCACGGCGCTGGCCGCGCTCGACGGGCGCAAGGGCACCGTCGGCGTCTATAATTACAAGACGGGCGAGATCCTCTGCGCCGTCTCCTCCCCAACCTACGACCCGGACGATGTGCCGGACGTGGAGGGCAGCCCCGAGACCTATGAGGGCGTGTATGTCAACCGCTTCCTGCATGCTACCTATACGCCTGGCTCCGTCTTCAAGCTCGTCACGGCTGCGGCCGCGCTGGATGAGATCCCGGATATCGGATCCCGGACGTTCACCTGCGAGGGCAGCGCCGTCATCGGCGGCGAGACCATCCAGTGCAACGGCGTGCACGGCACGCTGAACTTTGAAGAGGCGCTGGCCCACTCCTGCAACGTCGTTTTCGGCGAGATCGCAGCGGAGCTCGGCCCAAAGACGCTGATGCGCTATGCCGAGCAGGTCGGCGTCACGCGCCGCTACAGCTTTGACGGCACGACGACGGCCGCCGGAAGCTTTGATGTCTCCAATGCGGCGGAATCCGAGCTGGCATGGGCCGGCATCGGCCAGTATACGGACCAGATCAATCCCTGCCAGTATATGACCTATATGGGCGCGATCGCAAACGGCGGCTCCGCCGCAGAGCCATACCTCGTAAAGGAGGTCACATACGGTGATTCGGTCAAGTACAAGGCCTCCACAAGCTCCACAGGACGTCTGCTCGACAGCACGACGGCCGACCGCCTTGCGGACATGATGCACAATGCCGTCGTCAACGTCTACGGCGAGTGGAACTTCGCCGGACTATACGCAGGCGGAAAGTCCGGCACGGCGGAAAACGGCGGCGGAAAGGCTGCCAACGCCGTCTTTGCAGGCTTCCTGCAGGACAGCGACTATCCCCTCGCCTTCATCGTCGTGGTCGAGGAGGGCGGCGGCGGTGCGTCCGTGTGCACGCCGATCCTCAGCCAGGTGCTCAGCGCCTGTGTGGTCGCCATGGACGCCGATTAAGCAAAAAAGCTCCGCAGGATGGGTAAATTCCTATCCTGCGGATTTTTTATACATTTTCGTTCATCCGGCGGGACAGCTCACCGAGGTGCTTGGAAAGATAGATGAGCTCCGGCGAGAGCTTCGTCAGCTTCCCGTTCTCCACGACGTAATTTTCGATCATCACGGCGGAGAGGTCCATCATTCGCCGCAGCTCGTTCTGGATGTAGTGCATCTGCACGCAGTGCGGCGAGCGGTCGACCGTCGCAAAGCGCAGCGTGCGGATCTTGCCGGTGTAGAGCATGGCGCTGATCTTCGTGATGGCCATGTTGATATGCGTCTGTTCGAGGCACAGCTCAAACACATGGCCGGACGATGCGCACAGCTGCGCAAAGCCCTCCGGCTCCATGTCCGGCAGGCAGCTGCCGACAATGAGCACCGATTCCCCGACGTCATAGACATTTGTTTTCATTAGCTCTTTCATGGTTTTCTCTCTCCCTTAATCCAAAACATCAAACAGCGCGCCGTCCAGCGTCAGCACATCGTCCATAGGGATGTCCGTTCCGTCCAGAAGGCGGATGCGGCGTGCAATGGAATCGATCTGCTTCACGATCCCGCTGACGGTCTCATAGGCTCCGCCGGATTTCCGTTTATCCGGCCGGAACCGGGTCAGGCGTACCTCCGGCTGCTCCTCCAGATGCTCCTGCAGCAGACGGAAACGCCGGTCAAGCGCGGCCAGCTCCGCCTCTGCCGGGGTGATCCGCTCCTGCGTGAGGCGCGCGTTTTCCCGGATGGCCGCGTCGTAGCCGGTCAGGGCTGCAAACGGCGCAAACTGCGCCGCGCGGTCGGCCATCGGCATGGGCGGGTGCTTTTTGGAGACATGGTGCGGCAGGTGCAGGATCGCGTCATATTTTCCGGTCATGTATTCCTCCTCATGCCTTGTGCCCGCCGATCCTGGCGTTTCGCTCGCGGGCCGTTGCGCCCTCCTCCAGACTCATGCCCTTGAGAATGGCATTTTTTCCGAATTTCTTCTTGATGGCCAGCGTCGTCTCCTGCAGCTTCTTTTCGCGCGCCAGCGCCGCCTGCTCCGCCTCGCGCCGGGCGTCCTCGGTGGCAAGATCGGTGAACAGGTCCAGCTGCTCCATCTCCTCCGGCTGCGCCTCGTCCTCCGGGACGATGTGCGCGGCGACGAGATACATGCGCCGGACGAGCAGCCCACCGTCCACGATGCGGTCAAACAGGGCGGAGGCCGCTTCCATGATCCGCCGTGTGGAGGACGACGGTGCGTTAAGCTTCTGCGCGCCATGCGCGGCCTTCGGCACGCGCCGCCCGTAGCGGTCCTGCTCCACCGGGCCGGAATAGGCGGCGCGGCGGGCCGGGTCCGTCAGATTCTCAATGTCATAGCCGACTGTCAGCACGACCTGGTCCGTCACGAGGCCCTTTTCCACCAGCTCCAGCGAGAGCTGATCCGCCATTTCCCGCAAAACAAGCCGGGCCTTTGCCGCCTCGTAGGGGCAGCTCAGCACCTGCCCGGAGCTCAGGCTGTTCTCTGACGGGCGGTAGGCCTTGATGGACGGGGCGGTGCAGGGCTCCCAGCCCCACGCGTGGTCGATGAGCAGCTCCGCATTCTTGCCGAACAGGCGGTAGAGCAGCTCCTCGTTCTGCTCGGAGCAAAGCGCGACGTCCCCCATCGTGAACATGCCGTGCGCCTCGAGCCTGCGGGCGATGCCGCGGCCGACGCGCCAGAAGTCCGTCAGCGGCCGGTGTGGCCAGAGCTCCCTGCGGAATTTCGTTTCATCGAGCTCTGCGATCCGCACGCCGTTTTCATCAGCCGGGATGTGCTTTGCCACGATGTCCATGGCGACCTTGGCGAGGAAGAGATTCGTTCCGATGCCGGCCGTCGCCGTGATGCCGGTCGTTTCGAGTACGTCGCGGATGATGGTCTGCGCCAGCTCGTGGGCGGTGCAGTCATAAGGATAGTCCGTCACATCGAGGAAGACCTCGTCGATGGAATAGACGACGATGTCCTCCGGTGCGATATATTTTCGGTAAATCTCATAGATGCGCGTACTGTATTCCATATAATAGGCCATGCGCGGCGGTGCGATCACGAAATCCACCGCCAGCGCAGGGTCGCGCTGCAGCTCGGAAAACTGGTGTGAGCTGCCGGTCAGCGTTCTGCCCGGCGCGCGGGCCTGCCGCCAGGCATTGACCTCGCGGACGCGCTGCCGCACCTCGAACAGCCGCCCGCGGCCGGAGATGCCATAGCTCTTGAGTGTCGGCGTGACGGCAAGGCAGATCGTCTTGTCCGTCCGCGACTCATCCGCCACGACAAGGTTCGTGTTCAGCGGGTCCAGCCCCCGCTCGCGGCACTCGACGGAGGCGTAAAACGATTTGAGATCAATGGCAAGATAGGTGCGCTGCTTCATCGTTTCCTCCTCCGTTGTTTTCTGTTATTTTACCATAGCGGCCCGGAGATTACAACACCTGCACAAAGAGCCGGAGCGTTTGGCTCCGGCTCAGCTTGTCAAAAAAGTCCCTTCGGGCCTTTTTCGCCAAGCTGCCCCCCAGAATTGCAAAATAAATTCTTGTAGTATTATTTTGCAATTCTGCCGCTGCGGCGGGTGATTGAACGCGAAAGGACACCCTGACGGTTTCCTTTCATACTTTTCTTCCCTCCGAAACTTTCGGCTTGGCTGTTTTTTGACAGTTTAGGCCGGGGCGTTTTCGCCCCGGCCCAATTCGTGTTGCTGTTCAATTCTCCTCCAGCAGACCGAAGCCCGCCACGGCCGAGGCCGGGAGCGAGAAGACGATGGCGCCCGCGTCACTGTCCGGTCCTGCCTTGCGCAGAATGGAGCGCATGATCTCGGCCTTCTGCTCCGCCGCAGAGACAATAAGGATGACCTCCTTCTCCGCCGCGATGGAGATATTGTAGAATTTCGGGGCGCCCTTTGCACCGGTCCCCTTGCCGTGCAGGACTGTGCCGCCTCTGGCTCCGGCTGCGCGCGCCGCGTTCATCACGGCATCCGTGCCGCCCTCGTTTGCAATGGCGATGATCAGCTCATAGGCGCAGCTCAGGTCCGGCGTGTATTTCGGGCTTCTCCCGCCGTTCAGATATGCCACCGTATTTCCTCCTCCTACACTTTTGATCGGCACGGCGATGACGATGCCGTGCCCCGGCACGCCGATGTGCAGCCGCCGCTTCTGCGCGGCGATCAGCGCTGCCGTCTTTTCCGCGTCGGCGATCGTCAGCACAACGCGGCGTTCATTCGATTCGATGCCGAGCAGGTCGAGCATGCTCTGCACGGCCGTCCCGCGCCCATGGAGCGTGACGGTCAGCGGCAGGCCAAGCTCCCCGCACAGGTCCGTGAGGATCTCGAGCCGCTCCGGCGCGATGATGGAGATCACATAATTCATGCCGCATCCTCCCAAAGCTCCACAATGTCGAAGTCGCCGTAGTGCTCCGGGGCCACGGCTGCGCGCTTTGCGCGGCGCTCATAGACGAAGCCGACGGCCTGAATGGACAGCAGCGGCATCATGGCGACAAGGGCTACCACGCCGAAGGCATCCCGCAGGATATTGCCGCCGAGCGCGCTGCTTGCGCCCATGACGAACTGGAGCATGAATGTTGCCGTCATTGGGCCGGAGGCCACGCCGCCGGAGTCGAAGGCGATGGCCGTGTAGATGTCCGGCACGAAGAACGACAGCGCCAGCGCAATACCGTAGCCGGGCACGAGGAACCACAGAATGGAGATTCCCGTCAGCACGCGCAGCATGGAAAGACCCATGGCCAGCGCGATGGCGACGGAGAGGCTGCGCTGGATGACCTTGCCGGGGATCGCGCCAGCGCTGACGCTCTCGATCTGCTTTTCCAGCACGCCGACGGCAGGCTCGGCCGAGATGATGAACCAGCCAAGCACCATGGCGAGCGGAACGAGCAGCCAGCCGTGCACGGCCAGCTCTGCACCCAGCTCCGCGCCGAGCGGCGAAAAGCCGACGTTCACGCCGGTGAGGAACAGGACAAGGCCAACATAGGTATAGAGAATGCCGATAAGAATCTTGGCAAGGCTGCGGCCCGGCAGGCGCAGCAGCGTGAGCTGAAACAGAAAGAAGATCGCCACGATCGGCAGCATGGAGATCGCCATTTCTCTGAGGTAGAGCGGAACGGAGGCGAGGAACGCGCCGCCGATGGCAGTCGAGCTGCCGAATGAGGCCGAGCTGAGGTCGGCAACGGCGTCGCTGCCCTGATAGAAAAAGCCAAGGATCAGTACCGCGAGGATCGGCCCGACGGAGCACAGCGCCACAAGTCCGAAGCTGTCTGCCTCCGCGCGGCGGTCGCTTCGGATATTCGATACGCCGAGGCCCATGGCGAGGATGAACGGCACGGTCATTGGGCCGGTCGTCACGCCGCCGGAGTCAAAGGCGATACCGAGAAAATCGGGGTCTGAAAAGGCGGCCAGCAGGAAGATGAGCGCATAGCAGCCGATCAGCAGCCAGCGCAGGTTCGCGCCCGTGACGATGCGCAGCATGCACACGGCCATAAACAGGCCGACGCCCACGCCGACCGTGAGCAGGAGCACCGTGCTGCTGATGTGCGGCACGGTTTCCGCCAGCACCTGCAGGTCCGGTTCGGCCACGGTGATGGCAAAGCCGAGCGCGAAGCTCACGCCGAGGATGAGCGGCAGATTCTTTGTGCGCGTCAGCGCCGTGCCGATCTTGGTGCCGATGGGCGTCATGGACTGCTCCGCGCCGAGCGAGAACAGGCCCATGCCGACGACCAGCATCACGCCGCCGATGAGAAAGCTCAGGAGCAGGTCCGGCTTCATCGGCGCGGCGGCCAGGCACAGCAGAACGACGATCAGAACGATCGGCAGCACGCAGTGTGCCGATTCGGCGACCTTTTCTCGCACGGCAGAGCGGTCCTCCCGCCAGTCGATGGGTCTTTTCAAACGGTTCCTCCCTTCTCGAGCAGCTTGCGCTGCAGTCGGACATATTCCGCCGCCTCCTCCGGGCTGAGCGCCGACAGAAGGCCGGAGACCTCATCCAGCACCGCGCTCAGCCGCTCCCGGATGCATGCAGCGCCGGCCTCTGTGAGGACGACGTCCACACGGCGCTCATCGTCAGCATCCGGCGTGCGGACGATCCAGCCCTTGGCCTCCAGATGCTTCAGCAGGGCGGCGATGCGCGCGGAGCTGGCATACAGAGAGCGGCTCAGCTCGGACGGCCCTGCCGTTCCGCCGTGGCGCAGCAGGAAATGCAGGACAAAATATTCGCCGCCGGACAGCTCGTCCAGCCCGCGGACGGCAGGAAGATGGTGCAGCGCCGTCCGGAACGACAGCAGCTCGGCTGCAAGTGCGGAATAGTCCATGGTCTTTGTTGGTTCTCCTTATATTGCTAACACTATTAGCAATATAATACCATACCAAACCCGAAAAGGCAAGCCTTTTTCACCGCTGCAGCGACATTTGACTTTCCTCTGCCCATATGGTATACTAGCAAAGAAGAAACCGGAGAATATATCGGTGGAGGAGGCCTTCCATGAAAAAATGCTTGCTTGCCCTTGCGCTGCTTTTTGCTGTCCTGCTGAGCGGCTGCGCCATCGTGCAGACGACGGATCTGGCCGATTACGGCAACACCGGCGGCGAGACCTGGCACGGCAGCGCCGTTTTTGACCTGCTCTCCAACCTGACCTCCACCGGCGATGCGGACGGTACGCAGAGCGCTGCGCCGCCGCGCATGCAGGAGCTCTTCCCGATCTTCCCGCCCGATGCGCTGCTGCAGCGTGCGCAGGACCGGGATTACCACCACCTCTATCGCTATACGCTCCTGCAGGACGAGCTGTTCACGCGCCTGTCCTGCCGCTATTCCGCCGCGGACTATCAGGCGGAGGTCGATCGCCTCGCGGCGCTCGGCGCAACCTATGACACGACGCTCTTCCGCCTGCCCGCCTATATCTGGATGCTCCACGACACAGACAACTCCGAATATGTCCTGCTGGAGGAATCCACGCGGACGATCCACTACATTGCCTGCCAGACGGACGAGCTGGCTGCCCTTGCCATGCCCGAGGGCTGGTATCCCGGCGAGTCGCTCCGGGCCGTCCGCATCGCGCCGCCCGAGGGAAAGGAGAATGCATCATGACCTGCCCGCAGTGCGGCACCGAGAATGCCGCTGACGCCCGCCTCTGCCGCCATTGCGGCGCAACGCTGCCGGAGGGCCCGCAGCCCGTTCCCCTGCGCCTGCAGCATGTGGCTGCATCCCGCCTGTGTCTGCTCACGGCAGCGGTCTCCACGGCGGGCCTTGTCCTGTTCCTGTTGCTGACACTGCTGT
This sequence comes from Faecousia sp., assembly GCF_048519415.1. NCBI lineage: Bacteria > Bacillati > Bacillota > Clostridia > Eubacteriales > Oscillospiraceae > Faecousia > Faecousia sp. Next base: position 14,677 of record NZ_DBFZUT010000066.1, read on the forward strand.
TCCCCGCCATGCAGCACGGCTTCCACGAGCTTGCCGCCTCTGTCGGCGTTCTCCTGCCGAAGGACGGCCGCCTGTTCGGCGGCGCGGCGTTTTTCTTCTTCCTGCCGTCCGCTGCCCTGTGCGCCGGTCTGTGGCTGGCATGGCGCGCGGCGCGGAAGGAAGAGCCTGTTCCGCTGACGGCCTATCGCGCGTTTCGTGCGGCTGCCTGGATGGAATTCGTGCTACTGACGGTCCTGTGCCTGCCGCTGCACCTATATCTCTTCCCCTTCCACCTGCCGGACTTTGCGCGGTCGCGCGTGCTGAGCGGCTATATCGGTCTGCTCATCATCTGGGCGATCAGTCTGGTGTATTTCTGCGTGAGCCGCCGCTTTCTGCGGGCTCTCGGTTGGCGCACCCTGCGCGAAAAGCAGGGCCCCGGTCCGTGCAGCGTGATGCTCGGCATCAATGTACTTCTTGCGCTTGCCATGGTGCTCGGCGCATTCTCCGGCCTTTTTTCGGAGAGCCTGTTCTCCGGCTTTTTCCCGCTGGCCTTCTTTGATGGCCTGTGCCGCGGCGGCGGGCGGCTGCTTGCCGTGCCGAGTCTGCTGGCGTGGGCGGCGATCCGGGTGCTGCTGGCTCTCCTGCTGCTCCGCCTGTGGCCGCTGCTGCAGAAGCCCGAAAAATGATTTGTCAAAATTGCGGTGTGAACGTTGTGTTTGCACCGCAATTTTTTCGCACGAAAACGGCATACTATATCCGAATCAAATGATCGGAGGAACGTTCATGGGAACGAATCACATGGGGCGGCAGAGCATCCGCTTTCCGCAGCCGCCGGTCGTGCGCGGCTTCGCCTCCGTCGCCGGGAAAAAGGAGCGCGAGGGGCCGCTCGGCGATCAGTTTACGGCAACGGTGCAGGATACGACATTCGGCGAAAAGAGCTGGGAGCGGGCCGAGCGCCGCATGCAGCAGATGACGCTGGAGCTGGCGCTGGAAAAGGCCGGGCTGACCGATGCGGATCTTGACGCGGCCTTTGCCGGGGACCTGCTGAATCAGTGCATCGGCTCGAGCTTCAGCCTGCGCAACCGCGGCGTGCCGACGCTGGGTCTTTACGGCGCGTGCTCGACGATGGCGGAATCTCTGCTGCTTGCAGCCATGTCCGTCAGCGGGGGCTTCGCGCGCACGGCGCTGGCCATGACCTCGTCGCATTTCGCCTCATCCGAGCGGCAGTACCGCTTCCCGCTGGGCTATGGCGGGCAGCGCACGCCGACGTCGCAGTGGACGGTCACCGGCGCGGGCGCAGTCCTGCTCGGCGGCGGGGAACGCGGCATCCGCATCACGGCCGCCACGATCGGCAGCATTGTCGACCGCGGCATCTGCGATGCGAACAACATGGGGGCGGCCATGGCCCCGGCAGCCTTTGCGACGCTGCGGGCACATTTTGATGACCTGCACTGTGCGCCGGAGGACTATGACGCAATTATCACAGGTGACCTTGGGAGGCTCGGCAGCGAAATTCTGCACGGACTTCTCGAGAAGGACGGCATCCACGCAGACGTGCAGGACTGCGGCGTGATGATCTTCGATACAAGGCGGCAGGACGTGCACTGCGGCGGCTCCGGCTGCGGGTGCAGCGCCTCTGTTCTGTGCGGGCCGCTGCTTTCCCGTATGGAGCGGGGCGAGCTGCGCCGCCTGCTGTTCTGCGGAACGGGTGCGCTGCTCTCTCCGCTGTCCACCCAGCAGGGCGAGTCGATTCCTGCTGTCTGCCACGCCGTCGTTCTGGAAAGGAGCTGACATGGACTATCTCAAAGCATTTCTGGTCGGCGGCCTGCTGTGCGTCATCGGCCAGATCCTCATCGACCGAACGAAGCTGACACCGGCGCGCATTCTGGTCGCCTATGTTGTAGCGGGCGTCCTGCTTGGTGCCGTCGGGCTGTATGACAAGCTCGTCGATTTTGCGGGCGCGGGCGCGACCGTTCCGCTGACGGGCTTCGGCAATACGCTGGCCCGCGGTGTCAAAAAGGCGGTGGACGAGGACGGCGCGCTCGGCATCCTGACGGGAGGCCTGACTGCCTCTGCCGCGGGGATCACGGCGGCCGTGATCTTCGGCCTGCTTGCCAGTCTCATTTTCAAGCCGAAGGATAAATGAAGCCGCGGCGGTTATACTAATGCCGCGGCAAAACCGCGAAATCATAATTCAGGAGGCTTTTCCACCATGGAAAACCGCAATCAGAACCAGAAGCAGAATCAGAAGCAAAACCAGCAGAATCAACAGCAGAGCCAGCAGCAGAATCAGAACGAGAACCGCCGCTAAGCAGCAAAATGCCGCCGAGCCCATTCGGGTTCGGCGGCAATGTAATTCTGCTTATTCCTTGATCGTGCCGTCTGCGTGGAACACCGGCAGCTTCTCAAGGTAGATGATGTCGTCGCGGTTCTGGGCGTCGCCCTCGGCGAGGATGGCCATACGGCCTGCGATGATGCCGCCCGCCTCTTCCACGAGCTTCTCGACAGCGGCGAGGGACTCACCGGTGGAGATAACGTCGTCGACGATGAGGATGCGCTTGCCGCGCATGAGCTCGGCATCGGCTTTATCGAGGTAGAGATGCTGCTCCTTGGCCGTCGTGATGGAGTTGACCTTCACATCGAACACGCCGGACATATAGAGCTTCGGCGCCTTGCGCGCAAGGAAATATTTGTTCTGGCCGCTCTGACGGGCCATCTCATAGATCAGGGGGATCCCCTTGGCCTCGGCAGAGATCATATAGTCGTACTCCGGCGCCTTCTTCAGCAGCGCCTCAGCCGTCTTGACCGTCAGCTCGACGTCGCCGAAAATCACAAATGCACCAATATAGAGGTCGTCAGAAACTTTGCAGATCGGCAGATCCCGCTGGACCCCCGCAATTGTCATGGTATGATACATCGGACATTCTCCTTTTTACTTCCAATTGCTGCGCAACAGCACTTGAATATTATAGCGCGATTCCCGAATCTTGTCAATGCCGAGCCCTTCTTTGCAGAAAAAAAGTTGGGTTTTCCGGCGAATGGGCGGGAATTTTCGTGGAAAGCTATGCGCGAGGTGATAAAGCATGCAAAATGAGATCGAAATGCTCCGCTCCATCCGGCAGAGCACGGAAATGGGCTGCAGCGGCATCCGGGCCGTGCTGCCGGAGGCGCAGAATCCCGCCATGCAGAGCGCACTGCGGAGCCAATGGAAGGAATACGACAGCATCTACGCCGAGGCGGACCGCCTGCTGCGCGAGCGCGGCGTGCGCTTAAGCGGCGTGAATCCGCTGGCAAAATACGGCTCCATGCTCACGGCGAAGCTGCGCGTCCGCAGTAGCCGGAACACGACGGCGAGAATCGCCGAGATGCTCGTGCAGGGCAATACGCGTGGCATGGTCAAGAGTATGCAGAACCTGCGCGCCATGGGCGTGCTGGACCCGAAGGTCTCGTCCCTGTCCACGCGGCTGCTGCAGACGGAGCAGGCCAATATCGAGGAAATGAAGCACTTTCTCTGAGCCGGCTCAGAGCGCGGAGACGGCCGCCTCCAGTGCGCGGATCATCTGTGCAAGCGGCATGGAGGCCACGCCCTGCGGGGCCTGCTCCGGCAGGAAGGGCACATGGATGAACCCGGCGCGGACCGGCGTTTCGGCATAGTGATGCAGGAGCGTGTACAGCAGGTCATTGCAGACATAGGTCCCGGCCGTGTAGGACACGGCGGCCGGGATGCCTTGCGCCTCGATGGCGGCTGTCATGGCGCGCACCGGGACCGTTGCAAAGTAAGCGGTGGGGCCGCCGGGCACGACAGGCTCGTCCTGCGGCTGATTTCCAAGGTTGTCCGCTATGCGCGCGTGGTGCAGGTTGATGCCGACATATTCCGGCGTCACGGCGCTGCGCGTTCCCGCCTGCCCGATGCACAGGACCGCATCCGGGCGGCACTCCGCCGCGCAGGCGAGCGTTCTTGCAGCCGCAAGGCCGAAGACGGTCGGGATCTGCAGCTTCCGGAGCTGCCAGCCGCCGATCTGCTCCGGCAGGGCCTTCACGGCTTCCCATGCCGGGTTGATCGTCTCGCCGCCGAACGGCTCAAAGCCGGTGATCAGAAGCGTTTTCATGCGCATTCCTCCAGCAGACACACGGCGTGGCAGGCGATGCCCTCGCCGCTGCCCGTAAAGCCGAGGCCTTCCTCGGTCGTCGCCTTGACATTGACTGCCTCCGTGCCGAGCAGGGCGCGCAGGCGCTCCTGCATGGCGGGAATATGGGGCCGGAGCTTCGGCCGCTGGCATAGGACGGTGATATCGGCGTTGCCGACGGCAAAGCCCGCCGCATGCACGCGGCGCACGACCTCCTCCAGCAGCAGAAGGCTCGAAATGCCCTTGTACTGCGGGTCGTTATCCGGGAACAGCAGGCCGATGTCGCCGAGACAGGCTGCGCCGAGCAGGGCGTCCATCAGAGCGTGCGTGAGCACGTCCGCATCGGAGTGACCGTCCAGCCCGCGCTCGAACGGAATTTCCACGCCGCCGAGGATGAGCTTGCGCCCCGGAACGAGGCGGTGTACATCATATCCGTGTCCGATCCTCATGTCGCTCTCCCCTTCCAGATCGCCTCTGCGATGCGCAGATCGATCGGTGTTGTGATCTTCAAATTCTCAACGTCGCCGGGCGTCAGGCGCACCGGCCTTCCGGCCGCTTCCATGGCGGAGCAGTCGTCCGTGAGCGGCAGCCCCTGCGCGATGGCCCAGCGGAGCACGGAGCGAATTTCCTCCGTCCGGAAGACCTGCGGCGTCTGGACGGCAAACAGCGTGCTGCGGTCCGGCGTTTCAAGCACAAGGCCGCTTTCGGCGCGCTTGATGGTGTCGTGAACAGGGACGGCTGGCGCTGCAGCCCCGCAGGAGACGGCAGCGGAAACAGCCTGCGCGATCACCTCATTCGTGACGAGCGGACGCGCACCGTCATGAATGGCGGCATAGGGCATGGCTGCCGCAGAAAGGCCGCACAGGACGGACTCCGCCCGCGTTTTCCCGCCTGGAACGACGGAAACGGGCTTGGAAAGTCCTTCGCACAGGGCCTGCACGGCCTCCAAGCGGTCTGCACGCGTAACAACGATCAGCTCTGTGATCTCGGGCGCAGATGCCAGCGCTTCGACTGTCCGGCGCAGGACGGGTACGCCGTCCAGAGGAGCCAGAAGCTTGTCGATGCCCTGCATACGCTGCGCGCTGCCGGCTGCGACGATAACGGCCGAGCAGCGGATATCTCCCCCGCTCACAGCGCCATCACCGTTTTCTTGAATTCCGCGCCTCTGACCATAAAGTTCTTGAAGCGGTCAAAGGCGGCGCTTGCCGGGGACAGCAGCACGATATCACCGGGCTTTGCCTGCTGCGCAGCGGCGTGAACGGCATCATAGAAATCCGGAATTTCGAGGACCTCCGGCGCATCCGGAACGGCGCGGGCCGCGGCTGCGATCTTCGGGCCGGTCGCGCCGGTGCAGACGAGGAGCCTGACGTGCGCTGCGATCTCCGGGCCGAGCACGTCATACGGAATGTGCTTGTCATAGCCGCCCGCGATAAGAATGACCTTCTCGGAGAAGCTGCGCAGACCCGCGATGGTGCGGCTCGGGGACGAGGCGATGGAGTCGTTATAGAACTTTACGCCGTCCTTTTCGCGCACGAACTCGATGCGGTGCTCCACACCGCCGAAGTTCCGCGCGACATAGCGGATATCCTCATCCGAGGCCAGCCCTTCTACCGCGAGGATGGCTGCCATGTAGTTTTCCACATTGTGCAGGCCGGGAATTTTGATCTCCTCCTGCCGCACGACGGGTACGCCGTCGCGCCGGATCACGCCGTCCCGGAAGCTCGCACCGTGCGCAGGGACGGTCTGCCGCGAGAACATCCGGACCTCTCCGGCGGCCTCCGGTGCAAACCCGGCCGTGATGGTGTTGTCCGCGTTCAGGATGAGCACGTCCTGCGCGGTCTGCCGGGTGAAAATATGTTTTTTTGCGTCGATGTACTCCGCCATGTCGCGGTGTACGTCGAGATGGTTCGGCGCAAGGTTCGTCACGACGGCGATGTGGCAGCTGTGGCGAAGGTCCATAAGCTGGAACGAGCTCAGCTCCAGCACGACGAGGTCGTCCGGCGTCATGTGCTCCGCCTGGTCGAGCAGCGGCGTACCGATATTGCCGCCGGTCCAGACGCGATGGCCTGCATGCTTCAGGATTTCGGAGATAAGCGTGCTTGTCGTCGTTTTTCCGTCTGAGCCGGTCACGCCGATGATCCTGCAGGGGCAGACCTCGAAAAAGGCCTCCATTTCCGAGGTAAACTGCGTCCCTGCGGCACGTAGCGCCTGCAGCTCCGGCTTTCCCGGGTGCAGTCCGGGTGTGCGGAAGGCCACATCGCCGGAGATGCCCGTCAGATAATCATCGCCGAGGTGCAGCTTCGCGCCGAGGCGCTCCAGCTCGAGCACCTCCGGGTCGAGCTTCTCCCGCGGCGTGCGGTCGCAGCCCGTGACGTCAATGCCAAACCGCAGCAGCAGGCGCACGAGCGGCCGGTTGCTTACACCGAGGCCAAGCACCAGCACGCGCTTCCCCTGCAGCCGGGTGAAATATTCCGTTACAGTCATGATCTATGTCCTTCTTTCCCCTGCGCCGCCCGGCGCAGGCGTTGAACTACTCCCATATTATATCCGCTCGGGATAAATTTTGCAATCCGTTTGACATTTCCGCCAAAATAAAGTAAAATAAACACGACTGGGACGGACAGCCGCGCATCTGCGCTGAAAAGCGCCCATGTGAGGAAAGTCCGGGCACCACAGGGCAAGGATAACGGGTAACGCCCGCCGAAGGCGACTTCAGGAAAAGTGCAACAGAGAAATACCGCCCCGCTTGCGGGGTAAGGGTGGAAAGGCGAGGTAAGAGCTCACCCGCCGCATGGGAACATTGCGGCGCTGTAAACTCTATCCGGTGCAACACCGTGGAGGAAGCATATGGCCTGCCCGGCCGCTTCCGAGGGGGTGGCTTGAGCGCAGCGGCAACGCTGCGTCGAGATAGATGGCTGTCGATCACAGAACCCGGCTTATAGTCCCAATCAAACATGAAAAAATGACGCCGAGAGGCGTCATTTTTTTTGCCTGCCGGAAAATCATTCGATTTTCCGGCAAAGGATTGCAGTCCGCTGCGCGCACGATCGCCCGCCGGAGGCGGGCGATCCGCACACTGGCGGACTGAGCTGTATTTTCTCCGACGTACACGCCGCCGGAGAAAATGATTTCAATTGATTCGCCGCCTGCGGGCGGCGAACTCTGCGAGGCCGTTATACACCGCATATGCTGAGATGCTCCGGTGCATCATGGTCGATTCGCTCAGATCAGCGCGAAATGTGCCAGCGCATGGGCCACGCCCTCGTCGTCGCAGTCGTCCGTGACATAGTCAGAGGCGGCCTTCGTCTCCTCGAGCGCATTGCCCATGGCAACGCCAGTACCCGCATAGCGGAGCATTTCATTGTCGTTTTCGGAATCGCCGAAGGCCATCAGCTCGTCCGGCGTCCAACCGTTCGCCTCAGCCATGAAGCGCATCGCAGGCAGCTTGCCGCCCTCGGCCGGAATGATATCCTGCCCATGGATGAACCACTGCGTCGAACGCGCATGCGGCATGAACGACAGCGGGCCTTCGCGAACCTCCTGCGCCGTCAGAAACATGACGGCCTTGACGACCGGCTCCTGCAGCATGGTGTGCAGGTCGCAGCGCTCCGGGATCTCCGTATGGATCTCTGCCATAACGACCGGCACGCGGTCGTTGAAATGGTAATTGAAGCGCGAGCGCTGCTCGCTGACGAGCCACAGCGGGAGCGAACGCTCGTCACAGTAGTCCACAAGGGCGCGGACCTCGTCCGGAACCATTGCCACCGTGCGCAGCAGGTTCCAGCTGCCGTCATAGACGATCTGGCCGTTGTTGGTCAGATAGCCGTCAAACGTCATGCCGCGGAGCATCTCCTGCTCCTCCAGCTCGAAGCGGGAGCGGCCGGAGGCCACATAGACGCGGATGCCCTTCTCTCGCAGGGCGCGGATGGCCGCCTTTGTGGAATCCGGGCAGCGCTTGGTCTTCAGCGAGACCAGCGTGCCGTCGATATCAAAAAAAACAGCGCGGATCATCGTGTTCTCTCTTTCTGCGGCTTACAGGCAGGACAGCTCCAGCTTGCCGTCCTGCGCCTGCAGGCCGATCGCTGTGATGGGGTTCTCATAGCTGTCGATGAGCTTTTCGGCGACGACGTCCTCGATGTCCTTCTGGATGGTGCGGCGCAGGTTGCGCGCGCCGTAAGTCAGAGTATAGGACTTCTGTACGAGGTAGTCGATGACGCTCTCATCCCAACGGAGCGCCACGCCGTGCTCTTCAAGGGCAGTTTTCAGCTCACCGAGCATGATGGCGGCGATGCCGCGGAAGTTCTCCTCCGAGAGGCGGTTGAAGCAGATGATCTCGTCGACGCGGTTGAGAAATTCCGGGCGCAGGAATTCGGACAGGGCCTTCATGGCCTTGTCGCGTCCCTGCTCGGTCGCCGTGCGGCCGAAGCCGACGGAGCCGCCCTGCCGGTCGGAGCCCGCATTGGACGTCATGACGATGACGGTGTTTTCAAAATTCACGACGCGGCCCTGCGAATCGGTGATGCGGCCGTCATCCAGAATTTGAAGCAGAATATTCAGCACGTCCGGGTGAGCCTTTTCCAGCTCGTCGAACAGAATGACGGAATAGGGCTTGCGGCGGATCTTTTCCGTCAGCTGGCCCGCCTCGTCATAGCCGACATAGCCGGGGGGCGAGCCGATGAGCTTCGAGACGGAGTGGCGCTCCATGTATTCCGACATATCCAGCCGGATGAGCGAATCGACGGAGTCGAACAGCTCGTTAGCCAGGCACTTGACCAGCTCCGTCTTGCCGACACCGGTCGAGCCGACAAAGATGAACGAAACGGGGTGCTTCTTCACGGCGATGCCGACGCGGTTGCGGCGGATGGCGGCGGCAACGGCATGGACGGCCTCGTCCTGTCCGATGATGTGCTGCTTCAGCCGGTCCTCGAGCTCACGCAGTTGGGCATATTCCTGCGCGCGAATTTTACTGGCGGGAATTTTCGTCCAAAGCTCGATGATGCGCGCAAGGTTCTCCATGGTCAGGACGGGCGCGGGCTTCGCCTCCAGCTCGGCGATCTCGGCGTCGAGGCGGCAGACGTTGCTGCGCAGCTTGGCCAGACGCTCGAAATTGTCCTGCTGTTCCGTGTCCTCCGTCAGCATCTTGATCTCAAGCTGGTAGTCGTCGCGCTCCTTGCGCTTTTCGGCCAGATCGGAGATCTCCTTGCTGTGCAGGTTCAGGTCGGAGCAGGCCTCATCGAGCAGGTCGATGGCCTTGTCCGGCAGGAAGCGGTCCGTGATATAGCGCTCGGAGAGCACGACGGCCTGCCGCGCCATTTCGGGCGGGATGATCACACCATGAAACACTTCATAGTAATGCGCCACGCCGCGCAGGATGGCGACGGCCTCCTCCAGCGACGGCTCATTGACTGTGACAGGCTGGAAGCGGCGCTCGAGCGCGGAGTCCTTTTCGATGTATTTGCGGTATTCGGCAAACGTCGTTGCGCCGATGACCTGAATTTCGCCGCGCGACAGCGCAGGCTTCAGAATATTGGCGGCGTTCATGGAGCCTTCGGCATCGCCCGCGCCGACAAGGTTGTGAACCTCATCGATGACAAGAATGATGTTGCCGCAGGCCTTGATCTCGGCGATGAGGCTCTTCATGCGGCTCTCGAACTGGCCACGGAACTGCGTTCCGGCGACGAGCGACGTCAGGTCGAGCAGATAGACCTCTTTGTCGCGCAGCTTGAACGGGACATCGCCCGCGACGATGCGCTGCGCCAGACCCTCGGCGATGGCCGTCTTGCCGACGCCCGGCTCACCGATGAGGCAGGGATTGTTCTTCTGACGGCGGTTGAGGATCTGCACCACACGCTCCGTTTCGACCTCGCGGCCGACGACCTTGTCCAGCTCACCGGCGCGGGCACGGCCCGTGAGGCTCAGACAGTAAGTGTCGAGGAACTTGTGTTTCTTCACCTTGGGCTTTTCTGTCTTGCCGTTCTGCGTCTCCTTCGGCTCCTCGCGCGGGGCGACCTCGCCCTGATTGCCGAACAGGCGGTTCATGTGCGGGAATGTCGCCGTGCGGCTGCCGATGTCGTCCTCGTCGGTCTCGTCCGGCTCCGGCTGCATCATGGCCATCATCTCGCCGTTGAGATTGTCCAGATCCTCATCCGTGATGCCCATGCGCTCGACGATGTCGTCGACCTGCTTGATCTTCAGCTCGCGGGCGCACTTCAGGCACAGGCCCTCGTTCGTGCTCACGCCGTTTTCGACCTTCGTAATAAAAATCACAGCGATGTTCTTCTTGCATCGGCTGCAGATGGTAGGTTTCATAAGCTCACTCCTCCCGGAAGCAGTCGCGCCTCCGTAAAAGTCAGCTTGTCAAAAAAAGTCCCGTCGGGCCTTTTTCGCCAAGCTGCTTTCCGAATTGCAAAATATAATTTTGTACCATTATTTTGCAATTCTGCCGCTGCGGCGGGTTATTGAACGCGAAAGGACACCCTGACGGTTTCCTTTCACACTATCCTTCCCTCCGAAACTATCGGCTGGGCAGGTTTTTTTACAGTCTGAAAGTCCCGCGGTGCGGGGGTGCGGGCGTTTTCCTGCTTACGGCAGGAACAGGCTTGCCGTTCCGGTACCGGCCAGCAGGGCCGTTCCGTCCGAACGGGCAAGAATGCAGACGGCCGTGCCGTCCTGCTCCGTCTCGGCGACGGGCTCCAGCGCGCTCGTGTAGAGCAGCGCCTTTTCAGCTGTCAGAATGCCGACATAGCTGCCGCAGGCCGAAAGGCTGACCGGCATGAAGCTCAGCGACAACTGCGCCAGAACGCTGCCGTCCGGCTGCAGCGTGATGAGCTCTGCGCGGCTGGAGGTCTCATAGGGATCGACCAGCACGGTCACAAAGCCGTCTCCGCCGAAGTGATAGTCGGCGATGCGGCCGTTCTCCGCGACATAAGCGCCGCGCTCCGTGCCGTCCGCCGCAAAGAACCGGACCCTGTCCTCCGAAACGGCGCAGACGACGCTGTCCGTCACGAAGGCGATATCATAGGGCATCTCCGAGCCGAGTGCGCACTCGGCGGCAATTTCCTCGCTGTCCGTGCGATAGAGCTGCAGCGAGGCAGAAAATGTGATGTCCGCCTGCCCGAGCGCGACCGCCGCTGCATGGATGCCGTCCGGCGAGACGGCGCAGGCGCTGAGATAATGCGACTTTGTGCTGCGCTTATACAGCAGGCTGCCGTTCGGGTCATAGACCTGCAGCAGCGAGCGGCCGCTGTCCCCTGCCGTCAGCATGGCGCTGTAGCCGCCGGAGGACAGGTCGGCATCAAAGATCGTCTGTTCCGGGGTCTGCGAAAAGACGGCGCTGCCGCTCTTGTCCAGAACGGTCAGGTAGTTCCCGCCCGCGTCATAGCACAGCAGGCGGTCCTGCCCTGTGCAGATGACGGGAGCGGTCATGGCATGCTGCTCGGAGCCGAGCTGCTTGCCCTCCTCGGAAAACAGGGTCACGCTGCTTCCAGTGGCAACGCCGAGACCGCCGTTCAGCTGGCCATAGGCCGTGCTGCCAAGGGTTTCAAAGCTGACGGAGCCGTAGTTTTCCCCGTTTTTCCCAAGATAGCGCAGCGAGCGCTTCAGCCCGTCGAGCACATGGGTCTTCGTCAGCAGGAAGGCTGCGAGAAGCGCCAGAACGATCAGCACAGACAGCAGATAGAGCGGCCAGCGGCGGCGCGGCTTCTGCGGCTCGGGATCCGGGAGCGGCTTGATATGGTCAGGCATCGAACGTCACCTCCCCGTCGTCATACCAAAGGTGCGTCATGTACAGGCCGCCGGGCGGCACGGTCGGTCCGGCGGCGGTGCGGTTGCCGCTATCCAGAATGCGGCCGATGTCCTGCGGGCGGATTTTGCCCTCCGCCGCATAGACGACCGTTCCGGTCATGGCGCGCACCATATTGTAGAGAAATCCGTTTGCGCACACGCGCAGGAGGATCAGCTCTCCCCTGCGCTCCACGTCGAAATAATACACCGTGCGGACCGTGGACTTCACGTCCGTTCCGACGGAGCGGACGGCAGCGAAATCATGCGTTCCGACGAATTGCGCGGCGGCCTCCTGCATGACGGCTTCGTCCAGATGCTTGGGATAGAACCATGCCCGGTTCACAAAGAACGGGTCGCGGATGCGGGAATTATAAATCTGATAGGTATATTCCTTCCGCACGCAGGAGCCGATGGCGTTGAAGCCCAGCGGGACCTCCCGCGCGCCGGTCACGACGATATCGGCGGGCAGATGCGTGTTGAGCGCATAGGCCACGCGGTCGACAGGAATACGGGACTCCGTGCGGAAATTGGCCACATAGGTGCGCGCGTGGACCCCGGCGTCCGTCCGGCCGCAGCCGGTCATATGCACCGGATGGCCGACGACATCCGCAGCGGCTTCCTCCAGCGTCTGCGCGACGGAGCAGGCGTTTTTCTGCACCTGCCAGCCGTGATAGGCCGTTCCGTCATATTTCAGAAAGAGTGCGAGATTCCGCATGCTTCCTCCCAGCCGTTACAGTCCATAGCTCCGCAGGACGATGACGCCGGCCAGCACGGCAGCGCCGAGCGCAAACGTCAGAATATCGCGAAGCTGAAAGCGGAGCTGCTTCAGCTTCGTGCGGCCGGAGCCGCCGCGGTAGCAGCGGCACTCCATGGCCGTGGCCAGCTCGTCGGCGCGCCGGAACGCGCTGATGAACAGCGGCACGAGGATCGGCACAAGGGCCTTTGCGCGGTGGAACAGATTTCCCGTTTCAAAATCCGCGCCGCGGGCCTTCTGGGCCGAAATGATCTTATCCGTCTCCTCGATGAGCGTCGGGATGAAGCGCAGGGCAATGCTCATCATGAGAGCCAGCTCGTGCACCGGGAAATGGATGGCCTTCAGCGGCGAGAGCAGGGATTCCAGGCCGTCTGTCAGCGCGATGGGAGACGTCGTGTAGGTCAGAAGGAACGTGCCCGTCACGAGCATGACGATGCGCAGCACCAGGAAGCCCGCGTTGACAAGGCCCTCCCTCGTGATCTTGAAGATCCAGAACTGCACCAGCACATCGCCCTTGGTATAAAATACGTTGATGATGGCGGTAAAAATGATGATAAACAGCAGCGGCTTCAGGCCCTTGAACAGCGCGCGCGGACGAATGCGCGACAGCGCGACTGCGGTGACGAGAAACGCGAGCATGACTGCGTAGGAAATGACCCACTTTGCAAGGAACAGCGCCACGATGTAGACGATGACCATCAGCAGCTTTGTGCGCGGGTCAAGCCGGTGGACGACGGTGTCGCCGGGAAAATACTGGCCGAGCGTGATGTCTTTAAGCATGGGCACGGCCCTCCAGCAGCGCGCGGAGCTGCGGCACAGCCTGCTCCACGGTAAAGGTCGTCGGGTCAACGTCCACGCCCAGCTCCCGCAGGCGCAGGAACAGCGCCGTGACCTGCGGCACGGACAGGCCGATCTCTGCCAGACGCGCCGCATGGGAGAACACCTCGCGCGGCGTGCCGGACATCTCGATCGTTCCCTCGTTCAGGACGAGCATACGGTCGGCCAGCTGCGCGACCTCATCCATGGAATGCGTGACCATGAGGATGGTGGCGTGCGTCGCCTTCTGATAGTCACGGATATTGCCGAGGATGCTGGCGCAGCCTGCGGGGTCCAGCCCGGCTGTCGGCTCGTCAAAAATGACAACCTCCGGTTCCATGGCGATGACGCCCGCAATGGCGACGCGGCGCTTCTGCCCGCCGGAGAGGTCGAACGGCGACTTTTCCAGCAGGGACTCGTCCACGCCCGCGAATCCGGCCGCGCGCAGCACGCGCGTACGGATCTCCTCTTCACTCAGGCCCATGTTCTTCGGACCGAACGCGATATCGCGGTAAACGGTCTCTTCAAACAGCTGATACTCCGGATATTGGAACACCAGCCCGACACGGAAGCGGCTCTCCCGCGTTGTTTTCTTGTCCTGCCAGATGTTCGTCCCGTCCAGCAGGATCTCGCCGGACGTCGGGCGCAGCAGGCCGTTCAGATGCTGGATGAGCGTCGATTTGCCGGAGCCGGTGTGCCCGATGATGCCGAGAAACTCCCCCTTTTCCACGGAGAAGCTCATGTGCTTGACGGCATCGTGCTGAAACGGCGTTCCGGCGCTGTAGGTATGCGAGAGGTCTCTGACCTCGATGGTTGCGGCCAATGGTCTTTCCTCCAAATCGTTTGTCAGGTCTTCGCCCCGATCGCGGCAAGAAGTACCTGCGCACATTCCTCCGTGGAAAGCGCGTCGAGCGGCAGGTCAAAGCCCGCCTGATTCAGCGCATAGAGCACCTTCGTCGTCGCCGGTACGGTCAGGCCTACGGATTCCAGCAGTTCGACCTGCGGGAAGACCTCCTTCGGTGTTCCGTCCGCGAGAATGCGCCCCGCGTCCATAACGATCACGCGCTGGGCGCGGATCGCTTCGGTCATATGATGGGTGATGAGCACCACGGTGATGCCCATTTCCCGGTTCAGGCGCTCGATGGTCGAAATGACCTCCTCGCGCCCGTGGGGGTCGAGCATGGCGGTCGGCTCATCGAGTACGATGCAGCGCGGCCGCATGGCGATGACTCCCGCAATGGCCACGCGCTGCTTCTGCCCGCCGGAGAGCAGGTGCGGCGCGTGCAGACGGTAGTCATACATCCCGACGAGCTTCAGTGCCTCGTCCACGCGTCTGCGGATTTCCTCCGAGGGAACGCCGAGGTTCTCCGGCGCAAAGGCAACATCCTCTTCTACAACGTTGGCGACCATCTGATTATCGGGATTCTGGAACACCATGCCGACCGTGCGGCGGATGTCGACCAAAAGAGACTCGTCGGACGTGTCCATGCCGAATACATGCACACTGCCGCCCTCCGGCAGGAGGACCGCGTTAAAATGCTTGGCCAGCGTGGATTTTCCGCAGCCGTTGTGGCCGAGGACGGCGATAAAGCTGCCCTCCTCGATGGATAAATTAAGATCGTCAAAAACCATAACGCCGCCGCTTTCGCTCTGGGCGTCATAGGTGAATTTCAAATGTTCTGTCCGGATGGCCTCGGTCATGCTCTGCCCTCTCTTGTCCAGCGCCCTGTTGCGCCGCACGGGAGCACAAGGCCGGAATCGGTCACGGGAAGGCCAAGCTCATCCGAGACCGTCCCGCCGCCGAAGCGCGGCGTTACCACGCTGTCGAGGAGGCATGTCAGAACGGACGGCGCAAGGCCTGTCGTGTAGGAATTGATGATGAAAAACAGCGGATCTTCCGACAGCACGCCGGAGACGAGCTTCAGGAACGGGAAAAGGTCCTTTTCGAGCTTCCAGATCTCGCCGGACGGGCCGCGCCCGTAGGACGGCGGGTCCATGATGACGGCGTCGTAGCGGCGGCCGCGCTTGATCTCGCGCTCGACGAACTTGGCGCAGTCGTCGATGATCCAGCGGATGGGTGCGCCGGACAGACCGGAGGCAGCCGCATTTTCGCGGGCCCAGGCGACCATGCCCTTTGCGGCGTCCACATGGCAGACGGATGCGCCTGCCGCAGCGGCTGCGAGTGTCGCGCCGCCGGTGTAGGCAAACAGGTTCAGCACGCTGACGGGCCGCCCCGCGCGGCGGATCTGGTCATCGATAAAATCCCAGTTTGCCGCCTGCTCCGGGAACACGCCCGTGTGCTTGAAGTTCATGGGCTTGACCTGGAACGTCAGCTCGCGGTAGCGGATGCACCAGTGCTCCGGCAGATGGTGCGCGGACCAGTGCCCGCCGCCGGTGCTCGAGCGGGCATAGCGCGCGTCAAAGCGCTTCCAGCGCGGGTCCTGCCGCGGCGTGCTCCAGATGACCTGAGGGTCCGGCCGCACGAGATAGAAGCTGCCCCAGCGCTCGAGCTTTTCTCCGTCGGAGGTATCGATCACCTCATAATCCTTCCATTGATCGGCTTTCCACATGGGCTTTCAGCTCCTGTCTGTCTTTTTGCGGGCTGCGGGCATCGGTGTGCGTGCGGGCGTGGGCGACTCAGTCGGTTCCGTCGGTTCCGTCGGCTCCGTCGGCTCCGTCGGACCGCTCGGCCCCTCCGTCGGCTCGGTCGGCTTGACGGAGTCGGCGGTGTGGATCGTGCAGACCTGCTCCTTGTCCTCGGGGTTATAGACGAAGTCTGCATCCTTATTGACTTTCCAGTCCTTATTATAAATCAGCTTGCCGACTTCTTCAACCGTATTTCCGTCGGCCTTTTCACAGTATTCGTTGGCAATTTTGCCGCTTTCCTTGCAGATTTTGACCATAGTATGGCAGGTGCACTCCTTTGTGGGCGCATCTTCATAGAACAGACGCACCGTCACAACGCGGTTGCTGCCATTCTCGCGCACGTCCTTCTTGCAGGCCTCGATGGGCTTGCCGCCACAGTCAGCGCATACGGAATAGTAGCCGACGTTCTCGGGCTGCGAGAATGAGGCGGACTCCAGCCCTTCGTGCAGTGGACGCATGACCTGATTCCACATGGAAATGGCGGGGTTCGTCCAGTCACCGTCGAGAATGATCTGCTCCGGCTCGTCATAACCGCACCAGACGACGGCCGTGTAGTACGGCGTGTAGCCCGCAAACCAGCGCGTCTGGTTGTCGTTGGACGTACCGGTCTTACCGGCTACGGCGATGTTGTCCATGGCCGCTGCGGAGCCGGTACCGGCAAGCACGGCATTCTGCAGCATATAGTTGATATAGAAGTCGGCCTTCTCACCGATGGCGGTGTGGCTCTCCTGTGCATTGTCGAGGACGACCTTTCCCTCGGGGTCGACGACCTTTGTGAACGTGCGGGCCTCGCGGAACGTGCCGCCGTTCGGGAAGGTGCCGTAGGCCTGCGTCATCTCGCGCACGGTGACGCCGCGCGTGAGCTGGCCGAGGCCGAGCGGAGCAAGGGCGATATCCGTATAGGAGTGGTCGCCGATCTGCAGCTCGTCCACAAGGGTCGTAAAGCCGAGCTTCTGCGTCAGGAACTGGTAGCTGTTCTCCACGCCGAGGTCATTGAGGACCTTGACGGAGATGGTGTTGAGCGAGCGCGTCAGACCGCGCAGTACGTTGCAAAGGCCGCTGTAGGTTCTGGCATCATTTTGCGGCCAGTTGCGGTCTTCGTTCAGCGGAGAGTCCTCGTAGACTGTCGCGGGCGTAATGATCCCGGCGTCCAGCGCGGGCGCATAGACTGCCACAGGCTTGAACGACGAGCCCGCAGGCTGCTTGCTCTGCGTGGCGCGGTTGAGCGTCAGGCTGCCGCCCTTGTCGCCGACACCGCCCGCCATAGCGACGATGTCGCCGGTCTTGTTGTCCGTCACAACGATGGCGGACTGCAGCTGCTGAACGCTCACGGTCTTCGGCACGTTGTCAAGGTTCTCGTAGACCTTGTCCACAATAGCCTGAACCTCAGGATTGATCGTTGCATAGATCTTATAGCCGCCCGTCAGGAGCTTCTGCTCTGCGGCAAGCTCACTGTAGCCGTAGCGCTCCACAAGCGCATCAACGACATCGCGCCATACCGTATCGACAAAATAAGAGTAATAGTGGTTCTTGTCGACGGCGTAGTTTGCCTCGCCGCACTGCGGGCAGAAATACTCGCCGTCCGTCTCCGTGTACTCCGCGCGCGTACCGGTGAAGCCGCAGCTCGCACAGGTGTATTCCTCCTCGTCATACGTTCCGTTGCGGAAGACCATTTCCTGATCGACGGCGGCCTGATAGGCCTCCTCCGTCTCAATATAGCCCTGATCGTACATTTCCTTCAGGATCGTGAGCTGACGCTCGCGGTTGTTCTCCTCGCGGATATAGGGATCGTAGAGCGAGGGATTGTTCGTGATGGCGATGAGGCTGGCGCACTCGGCCGTCGTCAGGTCGGAGACCTTCTTGCCAAAGTAGACGCGTGCCGCACTCTGGACACCGTAGCAGCCCTCACCGAGGTAGATCGTGTTGAGATACCACTCCATGATCTCGGACTTCGTATAGCGCTTTTCGACCTCCAGGGCGCGGAAGATCTCCTGTACCTTGCGGTCGACCGTGACCTCATCCTCCTGTGACAGGTTCTTGATGAGCTGCTGTGTGATAGTCGAGCCGCCGAACGATGAGCTGCCGCCCGCAAAGCCCTTCACGGCTGCCAGCGTGCGGATCCAGTCCACGCCCTTGTGCGTGGGGAAGCGCTTGTCCTCGATGGAAATGGCCGCATGAACGAGATCAAGGGGAATATCGTCATAGGAGACCCAAATGCGGTTCTCCGTGCCATAAAGCTGCTGCAGCTCATGGTATTCCCCCGTCTTGGGGTCGGTATAATAGATGATCGAGGTCTGCGCCAGCGAGATATTGTCCAGCTCCAGCCCTTCGGCATATTCCTCGGCCTTCGGGATGATATCCAGCTCGACATAGCTCTTGAATTTCGACAGGAAGATCGAACCGGCGATCGCAGCGATGAGCGCGACGGTGCCAACGGCGATCAACAGCACAAGGATGATCTTGCCCAACACGTCGAGGACGGTCCGCGTGATGCGCCAGGCCAGATGCGGCTGCTTTTCCTGCTTCGGTTGTCTTGCCATGACAATTCCTCCGTTCTTCGGGAAGCGCCGCATCCTACGGACAGGCGCAAAAATCTATGATCCTTCATTCTCTATTTTCTAATTATATCATGCCTGTCAATCACTCCGGCACATTCCGAATGAAAATTTTCTGCGGCAGGATTTCTATGCTTGTAGATACGCAACGTGACTTTTTACGGCGGATGAAAGGGCAGAAAACGGATTTTCAGGCCGTTCGTCAGATTTCCACTTGATTTTCCCGGCAGCAGCGGTTAAAATAAAGCCAGACAGACAGGAGGTGCCCCATGGAGCAGCAATACGGAAGCGACTTTATTTCGATCACGGATGAGGACGGCAAGGAATACGAGCTGGAGATCCTCTCGACCATCGAATACCAGGGCGCGGAATATCTTGCCCTTGTCCCCGCAGAGGAGGACGAAGCGAGCGAGGAGCTCGAGGTCAGCATCCTGAAGTCCGTCACGGAGGACGGCGAGGACCTACTCGTTGCCGTGGAAGACGAAGATGAGCTGGCTGCCGTCTATGATCTGCTGATGCAGTCCCTCTATGAGGACGAAGAGGAAGCAGAAGATGAGGAAGAATGACCGCCCTTTCTCATAATTAAATAGTCATCAAGCAAGATCCCTGCTTGGTGCGTGATAGTTCCCTTTAAACCCACATCATTTTTTCGGGACGCCGGACGTTCGCTTCGGATTGCAGGCCTCCCGTCCTGGCTCTGACCGTGGATGGAAGTTGGAAGCAGCTAAGAATCGGAGAGGCGACCCACCTGCCCGTTTCGTGCAGGTTATAAACGGAGCTACACGGCCAAAGCGGGGATCTTGTGCGTCTTCCCAGCATTTCTCTGGCATTATCGCGCAGAGCGGTATCATTTTCTTAACGAGTTTGTTAAGAAACAGAAACTTTTTTCGTCAAATTTCCAGAATGCTCTTGCAACAAGCGCAAATCCTTAGTATAATAAGACCTGTTATTTTCCGGGGCGTGCGCCCCGCGATTCCCACGAATGAGAGGTAAACAGACTATGAGTGCATCCCGCGAGCGCAAAAAGCGCATGGTAGAGTCGGAGCAGGCCGCTCCGCAGCAGGCAAAGAAGACAAAGAAGAAGCTCTCTGAGGGCTGGATCTTTGCCATTATCGTCATTCTGATCCCCGTGATCGTTTTCGGCGTCATCTTCGGCGTGCAGGCATCCTGGCGCAATGCGACCGTTGTGTCTGTCGGCGATCATAAGGTCTCCACGACGGAATTCAACTATTTCTATCGCGGCGCACTGAATTCGATCTACAGCACCTACGGCAGCTACATCTCCCTGCTCGGCATCGACACGAGCACCCCGCTCGACGAACAGAGCTATGCCGGCAGCGACGAGTATGACACCTGGGCCGATTTCCTGGCGGATAGTGCCAAGACCTCTGCCGTAGATGCCTACACCATCTATGACAAGGCCATCGAGGCTGGTTTCTCCCTGAGTGATGATGACAAGGCCTCCATCGACAATGAGATCAATACCCTGAAAACCTATGCCGATGTCTACAGCATGGATCTGGATGAGTACATCGAGGCCATGTTCGGCAAGGGCTGCAACGAGAAGAATTATCGCCACTATCTTGAGGTCTCCAAGCTGCACGACGCTTACATTGAGTCCCTGACCTATACGGAAGACGAGCGCAATGCCCGTTATGAGCAGGACACGACCGAGTTCGACACCGTCACCTATTACAGCTACGCTGTCAAGGCCTCCGATTTTGAGACGAAGTCCGACAGCAGCACTGACAGCACCGAGGCCACGACCTCCACGGAGCCGTCCGAGGAAGCCATTGCCGCCGCCCGTGAGGCTGCCAACGCCATGGTCTCCGATTTCAAGACCGATGACGAGAATGTCTCCGTCATGACGGAGCGCTCCAAGAGCGAGGTCACGTCCTCCATCTCCGAGGATGCCGCCAACTGGCTCTACACCGAGGCGAAGCCCGGCGAGGCGAAGCTCTTTGAGAAGGACAACACGTTCTATGTCCTCCAGCTCACGAGCATCAACGACAACAACTATCAGACCGTCAACGCCCTGCAGCTCTACATCGCGAAGGATGCTTCCGACAAGGAATACAAGGACGGCGAGAAGACCTCCGACGAGCGCGTCTCCGAGCTTGAGGCTGCCCTGAAGGAGGATTCCTCCGAGGAGAAGTTCCGCGAGTACATCAAGACCTATGCGGACAACACGTCTTCCTACACCATCACGAACGGCGCGCACCGCAGCATCACGCCGGAAGTTGCCCGTACCTGGCTGTTCGATTCCAGCCGCAAGGCCGGCGACACGAAGGAATTCGTCGATGACAACGGCGGCACCTATGTGTTCTTCTTCCAGGACTTCGCCGAGACCTACCGCGACCTGCTCGTCACGAACAAGCTGAAGACCGAGTGGTACGACGAGGTCACCTCTGCCGCGACCTACACCTATGATGCAGACGCCGCCAAGCACGCAAATCTCGGCCTGACGATCGCCAGCATCTACGGCAGCTCCTCCAGCAGCAACTAATACTGATTCCTGATTAAAACATTTCATCAGGAATCCCGTGTGCTACGCACACTCGCATCGTGCTGACGCACGCTGCGCCGTCTCATGCAGAATCTGACGCGCCCTCGGCGCTATAAAAAGCTTTTAAAGCTTTTTATC
>NZ_DBFZUT010000067.1:0-22456 GCF_048519415.1 Faecousia sp.
TTGAGGTTTGGAAATTGCAGGAATACTTTGTGTACCCACAAGGGGCATGCCGCATCCGTAAGGCGGCAAAGCCGCCAACGGCTGCGCAATATTTCAAGATTTTCAAACCGATAAGTTGGGGCGAAAGACCCGCTGAGCGCCGCAGCCGATTTATTCAGAGGTTCCCTAGCTTGTACGAACTGCAGGTGCAGAGCCGGGAGCGGCATGCCGCTCCCCTACATTGGCCGGTACCGTTTTAACGGCGGCCAGTACGGGCTGCAAGTACGCCGCCGGGCGGGGCATGCCCCGCCCCTACCATAAAGAAGCCGCGCGGCAGGTCGGTCCTGCCGCGCGGCTTTTGCTGATTCCGGGATCAGTCGCGGTCCCAGTTATGCCAGACATTCTGGACGTCGTCGTCGTCCTCGAAGATGTCGAGCATTTTTTCCATATTCGTGATGTCGTCGGGGTTGTCGAGCTTCTTATACTCACCCGGGACCATCTCGATCTGCGCGGAAACGAAGGTATAGCCCTTCTTGGCCAGCGCGTCCGCAACGGCGTTGAAGTCGTCCGGATCGGTGTAGATCGTGAAGCAGTCGCCCTCGGCCTCGAAGTCATCCGCACCGCAGTCCATGGCGTCCATCATAACGTTGTCTTCTTCATAGTCGCCGTCCTCGTTGTCGATGACGAGCACGCCCTTCTTGCTGAAGTTCCAGGACACGCAGCCCGCAGCGCCCATCTTGCCGCCGTACTTGTCGAAGTGGTGGCGGACGTTGCCTGCCGTGCGGTTGCGGCTGTCGGTCATGGTCTCAACGATCACGGCGATGCCGCTCGGGCCGTAGCCTTCGTAGGTGATGGATTCGTAGGAATCGCCGGAGCCGGCATTCGCGGCCTTCTCGAGCACGCGCTTGATGTTGTCGTTCGGCATATTCGCAGCCTTGGCCTTCGTGATGACGGTGGCGAGACGGGAGTTATAGCTGGGGTCGGTCGAGCCGCCGCCTTCCTTCACCGCAACATACATTTCCTTTGCGATCTTCGTGAAGGCTGCCGCGCGCTTGGCGTCCTGCGCGCCCTTCGTCTTCTGAATGTTATGCCACTTGGAATGTCCAGACATAATATTTCTTCCCTTCGTAGAGTGGTATCTGTAAATAACTAGATTATTTTAGCATTCCACAGGCCAAAAATCAAGCATATTTCATGCAGTCGGTGTGGGTTTCGGAAATTTTTACGGAAATATCCGGGAAGGCCTTCGCCAGCGCATCGGCCAGCACGCGCGTCACGGGATTTTCGGTGTAGAAATGCCCGGCGTCGATGAGGTTCAGGCCGAGGTCGTGCGCGTCCCAGAACTGGTTATAGCGCACGTCCGCCGTGACGAACGTGTCACATCCCGCCGCCACCGCCTCCAGCATCTCGTCGGCGCAGCTCCCGCCGCCCACGGCAACGCGGCGGACGGGCTTGCCGCCGTCCACATAGCGCAGGCCGGGGCAGCCGAGGGCCCGCTTGACCGTCTGCAGGAATTCCCCCAGCGGCTGCTCGTCGGTCTCGCCGCCGCGCAGCAGGCCCCACGGGCGGCCCTGTGCATCCGTGCCGCTCGGGTTGAGCACCGTGACGCTGCGCAGGCCCAGCACGGCGGCCAGCTCGTCGTTCACGCCGCCGGGCGCGCAGTCGAGGTTCGTGTGCGCGTTGACGGCGCTGATACCCGCCGAGCACAGCCGTTCGATGACCCGGCCGACGCCCGTCTCGTCCGTGACGTTCGCCACGGGGCGGAAAATGAGCGGGTGATGTGTGACGATGACGTCCGCGCCCCATTCGACCGCCTCGTCGCAGACGTCCTCGAACGGGTCAAGGGCGACAAGGACCTGCTCGACCTGCTTTTTGCGGCTGCCGCAGAGCAGGCCGACGTTGTCCCAGTCCATTTTCATGCTGCAAGGCGCAAGGGCCTCGAGCACATCCAGAATATCAGCAACCGTTGTCATAAAGCTCCCTCATTTTGCGCAGCTCCCGCAGCGCAGTTTCGTAGTATTGCAGACGTTCCGGCTCGCTGCCGCGCCGCAGGCCCTCGACGGTGCGCTCCAGCGACGGGATGAGCCGGTCAAAATAATCCGGCAGCAGCGGATCGCCGGAGCAGAGCAGGGCCGCGGAGACATACTCCTGCCCCGGCGTGACCGGCGCGGCATTGCCGAAGCGCGCAGCCATGGCCTGATAGAGAAAGCCGCCGTCGCGCACAAGGCGCTCCTGCTCGATGGCAAAGCCCATCCGGGCCAGCTTGCGGCGCAGGTCGTTGCCGGAGGACTGCGGCTGTAAGATCAAGGTATAGCGCGGGTCGCGCACCCAGCGGCAGCGGCCGAGGATCTGTGCGATGAGATCGCCGCCCATCCCGGCGCAGACGATGGTATCGACCTCGTCCGGGTCGATGGCATCGAGGCCGTCGGCGCGGGAAAAGCGCATGCGGTCCGCCACGCCGAAGCGCAGGGCATTTTCCATGGCGCGGCGGAGCGGCTGCTCGCGCAGCTCCGAGGCGTGGACAAACTCAGCCCGGCCGTTCAGCAGCAGCGAAATGCCGAGATAGCCGTGGTCCGCGCCGATGTCCGCAGCGCGCGCGCCCTGCGGCACAAGCCCGGCACAGCAGTCCAGCCGCGCGGAGACCGGCAGCCTCACCGGCCGCATTCCGCGCGCCAGCGCGCGGCCTCCTGCTGCCAGTGGGCGCGGTCGGCGTCCGTCAGCGGGCGCAGCACGCGGCAGGGATTCCCGGCCGCAATGACGTTGGACGGGATGTCATGCGTCACAACGGAGCCGGAGCCGATGACGACATTGTCGCCGATGGTCACGCCGCCGTTCACGGTCACGCAGCCGCCCATCCAGACGTTGCTGCCGACGGTGATGGGCTTGCCGTACTCCAGCCCGGCATTGCGGATGTCCGCATCGAGCGGATGTCCCGCGCTGAACAGGCTCACGCGCGGCCCGAGCATGACGTTGTCGCCGAAGCGGACGTCGCACTGGTCGAGCACGATGAGCTCATAATTCGCATAGAAGTTTTCGCCCAGATAGATATGGCTGCCGTAGTCGCAGCGGAAGGGCGGCTCGATCCTGAACGTGCGTCCCGTCCCACCCAGCAGGCCGCGCAGCAGGGCGGCGCGGGCCTCCGGCTCCGGCTCGCTGTTGAACTGCCGGAGCACCCCGGCGGTGCGGCGGTACTCGGCCGCCAGCTCCTCGTCCACGAGGTAGAGCTGCCCGGCAAGCATCCGTTCCTTCTGTGTCATAACAATTCTCCGTTCATCAGGGAGTCTCCCTTAAAAAATGACCTGCTGCAGTCATCGAGCTGCAGCAGGCTGGTTTGGATCACTGATTGGCTTCCACTGCCTCGATGAAGTGGTTTACCTGTGCGAGGAAGGCATCGGGATCCACGCCGTGGACCATGCAGGCCTCCTCAACGGACTCGCCGCGGCTGGCCGGGCAGCCCAGGCAATGCATGCCGATAGCCTGGAACAGGGGGGCGGTCTCCGGCGCGAGGTCGAGCACGTCGCCGATGATGGTATCTTTTTCAATTTTGACTGCCATGGGTGTTACCTCCGAAGATGGATTTTCTTTATTATATCCAACGTCTCGACAAAAATCAACCGTTCGCGTTGATTTTCCGGGAAAGTATGCTATGATGAATGTATTAAGGAGGAGATATTCATGCTGGATTGGGTCATTCGCGGGGGCACGGTCATCGACGGGAGCGGCGGCGCGCCGTTCCGGGCGGATATCGGCATCCGCGGCGGGAAGATCGCGGCTGTCGGGTCCTGCGGCGAGGCCGCGCAGACGCTGGACGCGGCCGGGCGGTACGTCACGCCGGGCTTTCTGGACATCCACCGCCACGGCGATGCCGCCGTCTTTCGCCCCGGCTTCGGCCGTGCGGAGCTGCGGCAGGGGCTGACCGCCATCGTCAACGGCAACTGCGGTCTGTCGCTTGCGCCGTTCGGCGCGGCGCACCGGGCAGAGCTGCGGCGCTATCTCGGGGCGATCACGGGCGACATCGACCCGGCCATCCCCACGGAGTCCATGGCGGCCTATCTGGACGCACTGCGCGCCCGGCCGCTGCCGCTGCACGTCGGCATGCTCGTCGGCGGCGGGACGGTGCGCGCGGACTGCTGCGGCTATGCGCCGGGCGATGCGGATGAGGCCCTGCCGGAGCTGCACCGCCGTCTGGAGCATGCGCTGGCGGACGGAGCCCTCGGCGTCTCGCTCGGCCTCGGCTATGCGCCGGAGTGCTTCTACACGCCGGACGGCCTGCTCCGGGCGCTGGCCCCGCTGCAGGGCAGCGGCATTCCCATCTGCGTGCACATGCGCGAGGAGGGCGATATGGTCTGCAGCGCCCTGCGCGAGATGCTCCGCGCGGCGCGCCTGCTCCGCACGCCCGTGCACATCAGCCATCTCAAGGCCATGGGCCCGCGCAACTGGAACCGCCGCATCCCGGAGGCGCTGACACTGCTGCAGCAAGCGCGGGACGAGGGGCTGGACGTCTCGTGCGACGTCTATCCCTACTGCGCAGGCTCGACGCAGCTTCTGCACCTGCTGCCGCAGGACTTTCTGGCAGGCGGGACGGACGCCGTTGCTGCCCGGCTGCGCGACCCGGCTCAGCGGGACATCCTGCGCGAGCGCATCGCCCACGGCCGCGATTTTGACAACATCGCGCAGATGGTCGGCTGGGACAATATCCGCCTGACGACGCTGCACCGACCGGAATTTCAGCCCCTCACGGGCAAGACGCTTGCCGAGGCGGCCCGGCTTCTCGGGCTGGAGCCGGTCGACTGCCTGTGCCATGTGCTGGCAGAGGAGGCCTGCAACGTGACGATGATCGACTTCATCACCTGCGACGAGGACATCGGCCGCATCCTGCGCGCGCCGTTTGCCAGCGTCATCTCCGACTCGCTCTATCCCACGGAGGGCCTGCCCCACCCGCGCGTCTACGGGACATTCACGCGCATTCTCGAGACGTTCGTCCGCGAGCGCCATGTCCTGACGCTGCCGGAGGCCGTGCAGCGCATGACCGCCCTTCCGGCGCAGGCTCTACGCCTGCAGGGCAAGGGACGCATCGCCGCCGGGATGGACGCTGATGTCAATGTTTTCGACCTCGCCGCCGTGCACGAGCGCGCCACCTGGGAGCAGCCCGCGCAGGAGAGCGAGGGCATGGACGCCGTGTTCGTCGGCGGCGCACCTGCCATCCTGCACGGAGCCTTTACGGGCGCGGCAAACGGGCAGGTGCTGTGAGGAAAATTTGCAGGGCAACACCGCGCAATTGCATCTTCGGCCTTCGTCGGTTATTTTTTGCCGATCCATCGGTTCGAAAAGTTTGAAATACACAAAGTATTCCTGCACTTTTCAAACCTTGCCTCGACAAAAAATCTCTCGCCGAATGCTCTCGCTGAATTGTGCAGTGCTGCCATAGACAATCGCCGGGCTCTATGGTAGAATAAGAGGTAACTCACCGGAAAGGAAGCGATACATATGAACTGGAAACGATTTTTCGCGCTTCTGCTGGTGCTGGCACTGCTGCCGGCCCTGTTCGGAAACGCCTTTGCAGCCGGTCCGAAGGCCCGCACGCTGACGGACGCGGACTACGCGCCGATCGACGCCCTGTGGGCCGAGCTGGACGCCGTGGAGCAGGACGCGCAGACGCAGTCCGCACAGGACGGCCCGGACCGGACGCTCGCGGCGGCGCAGGCCGTGGCGGAGGCAGTGACGGCCTCCGACCTCTATGTGGACGGCACGCTGCAGTGGCGCGGCGCGCAGTTCAGCTTTGAAACGACGACGGGCGTGACGTGCGCCTACAGCCCGCGCCTGCGCGAGCTGGCCCGCAGAGCCGCCGGGAGCAGCGTTGAGACAGAGGCAGTCGAGCCACAGACATCCACGACGACGAGCGCGGACATCACGCTCATCGAGCCGTATTACGGTCTGGACCGCAGCTTCACGATGCAGTATCAGAACGAGGTAAAGAAGCTGGCCGCCGCCACGGGCGGCAGCTCGCAGGTCCTGAAGACGACGCGCGCCACGATCGACGCCGTTGCTGCCGCCGTCGAGTCGAGCGGTCTTGTCATCTTCGACAGCCACGGCTCCACAGACTATGAGAACCCGTGGAACGAGGAGGACCTTGTCTCCGGCGCGACAACGTCCTACCTCCTGCTGCAGACCGGCACCGGCCTGACGACGGAGGACTATGCCAAGGACGGCAATACCTACCACGCGCAGTACATGGGCTCCTACGGTACGATAAAATACTACGCCGTGGACGGCACCTGCATTGCGAACCACATGACAAAGTCCGCCCCGGACAGCCTGATCTGGAGCGCCATCTGCCTCGGCATGGCGACGGACGGTCTGTGCGCCCCGCTGCGCGCCGAGGGCGTGAGCGTGTTCTACGGCTATTCCCAGGCCGTCACGTTCGACTATGACTACAAGTGGGAAGAGGTCTTCTTTGACCGTCTGCGCGCGGGCGACACCGTCGCACAGGCCGTTGCGCAGATGAAGACTGAGGTCGGGCAGTGGGATTACTGCTCGGAGTACCTGACCATTGAAAGCGCACGCCGGAACTACTGCGCCTTCCCCATCGTCTCCTCCGCACTGGATACCTACCCCGGTAAGGGCAAGGTTGATGCCCTGCAGGAGGTCCATTCCGACTGGCAGCTCTTCGGCAAGGCGCAGTTCACCGTCACGGCCGTCTCTGCCAACACGGCCCTCGGCACAATCGTTCCGCTGAATGACCTGACGTTCGAGGCAAAGCCCGCGGAGAACGCCGCCGTCTCCGGCTGGTCGCTTCAGCCCGAGGGCGCAGCCGCCGTCGCGCAGGACGGCAATGTCTTCACCGTCAGCGACGTGCGCGAGGACTGCACGCTCGTGGTGGAGTTCCGCCAGCGCGTCCCCGCGACCGTCGTATTCTCCACGCCGGAGGGGGCTTCCCAGCCGATGCAGCGCGGCTATGTCGGTGAGGAGATGGCGCTCACCGCCCCGGAGGGCAAGCCGCTGGCCAATGCGCACGACTATGTCTTCGCAGGCTGGACGGACGCTCCCGTGGCCGACGCCGTGCAGGTGAGCACGGTCTACACGGACACCTACACTCCCATCCGCGCCATGGTCACGCTCTATGCGCTCTATTCGTGGCCGGACGGCGAGACGACCCGCTATACAACGCAGCCGCAGAATAAGGTCTGTCCGTCCGAGGCCTTCTCCGACCTCGACGTCACGCAGTGGTATCATGAGCCGGTCGACTATATGCTGGAAACGGGCATGATGAACGGCATGAGCGCCACGACATTCGAGCCGAACGGCACGCTGACGCGCGCACAGCTCGTGACCGTCCTCTACCGCCACGCCGGTTCCCCGGACGTGACTGGCCTGCCGAATCCGTTTGCGGACGTCGCGCCGCAGTCGTGGTATGCGAAGGCTGTCATCTGGGCAGCCGCCAACGGCGTCGTCAAGGGCACGTCCGCCGCGACGTTCGCCCCGGAGGACGCCATCACCCGCGAGCAGATCGCGGCCATTCTCTACCGCTACAACGGCGAGGCCGTTACGGGAGACCTGCTCTCCTCCTTCCCGGATGCAGATGCGGTCTCCGGCTATGCCGTTGAGGCCATGCAGTGGGCCGTCAGCCGCGGCCTGATCTCGGGCGACCCCGCCTCGGACGGCACGCTGTGGCTCCGTCCGCGCGACGGCGCGACCCGCGCCCAGATTGCCAAGATCCTGTGGGTCTGGCTCGGCGCGTAAATTCTGGATCTTTGAGGAAAAAGCCATGATGAAAAAACTGATCTCCGGGCTGGTTCTTCTGGCCATGCTGGCCTGCCTGGTGCTCCCCGCTGCGGCGGCGGAGCCCACGGCCCTTCCCATGACGGTCGCCGAGGCCGTGGACGGCGTCTCCGCCTACTGCACCGCGGCGATGCAGGCCGCCGGGACCTACAGCGATTGGTCCATCCTGCAGCTGGCCCGCAGCGGCAATCTGACGGACGCCATGCGGCAGGACTATCTCGCTTCTCTGGCGGAAAAGCTCCGTGCCTGCGGCGGCGTGCTGGACAAATCCTATTACACGCAGTATTCCCGCACGATCCTCGCCCTGACGGCCTGCGGCGAGAACGCCCGCGACTTTGCGGGCTATGACCTGACGGCCCCGCTTGCAAACTACGACCAGACCGTCTGGCAGGGCGTGAACGGCGCGGCCTTTGCCCTCATCGCCATGGACTCCGTGTCCTACGGCTTCGCAGCCTCCGGCACGAGCTCCCGCGCGCGCCTCGTGGCCTACCTGCTGGCGCAGGAGCTGCCGGGCGGCGGCTGGGACTATTCCGGTAAGACGGCCGACCCCGACCAGACCGCCATGGTGCTGCAGGCCCTCGCGCCCTACCGCACGCAGGCAAACGTCTCTGCGGCCATCGACCGCGCCCTGAACGTGCTCAGCGGCATGCAGAAGGACGACGGCAGCTTTGACGCGTGGGGCGCCTCGTCCTCGGAATCGATCTCGCAGGTCCTAGTGGCGCTGTGTGCCCTCGGCATCGACCCGGCGAAGGACAGCCGCTTTGTCCGTGCGAACGGCGCGTGGCTCGTCAGCGCGCTGATGAGCTTCCGCGTGCAGACGGAAACCGGCCTTGCCTTCGGCCACACGAACCGCACGGCAAACTACATGGCCACAGAGCAGGCGGGCTACGCCCTCGCGGCCTATGAGCGCTTCCTCGCGGGCCAGCCCGCCCTGTACACCATGACGGACACGACCTACGGCACACACACCTGCGTCCGCTACCGCGACACGGCCCGCCACTGGGCGCAGCCCTATGTCTGCGCGGTGACGGAGCAGGGCCTCATGAATGGCGTCGGCAACGACTGCTTCGATCCCGAGGGAACGCTGAACCGTGCCATGCTCGCCACGATCCTCTGGCGCGCTTCCGGCAGCCCCGCAGCAGACGGCGGCAGTTTTTCCGACGTCCCGGCCGGGCAGTGGTACTCCACGGCCGTTTCGTGGGCGCAGCAGAGCGGCATTGTGCAGGGCGTGGGCGAAAACCGCTTCGCGCCGATGGACAGCATCACGCGCGAGCAGCTCGCCGTTATGCTCTGGCGCGCCTCCGGCAGCCCCGGGAGCACGCAGAGCCTTGCGGCCTTCCCGGATGCCGGGACGTGCTCCGACTGGGCGAGCACGGCGCTGGCGTGGGCCGTGGAGCGCGGCATTCTGAACGGCATGGACGGCAGACTGGCCCCCGGCGGCACGGCGACGCGAGCGCAGGCAGCGGCCATGCTGACGCGCTACCTGCAGTGAGGGTCCTGCCATGAAGCTGTTTCATTCCTGGAAGCGCTGGCAGCTCATCGCGCTGGTGTGCGTCGTTCTGACAGCCGTTCTGACGCTCGTCTTTGTACTGCAGGGCGGCGGCGGGGACACGCAGCCCACCAGCGGCACGGAGGGGCTGCAGCTGGCCACGGAAACGCTGGAGAACGTCACGGAGCCGCCCGAGACAGCCGCTCCCACAGAGAGGCCCACAGCCGCCCCGACGGAAGCCACAGAGGCTCCGACCGAAGCGTCTACGGAGGCCACAAAGGCCACAGAAGCCCCGACCGCCGCGACGCAGCCTGCCACGGAGGCCCCGACGGAGCCGCCCGCGACAGAGCCTGCCGCTCCCTCGTGCACGGTCTCCATCTCCTGCACGACGGTCCTGGACAACTGGGACAAGCTCTCGGAGGCCAAGCGTTCCATCGTCCCGTCGAACGGTATCATCCTCGGTACCGTGACGGTCGAGCTGCAGGAGGGCGACACAGTGTTTTCCGTCCTGCAGCGCGTGGTGAGCGACTACAATATCCAGATGGAGTATTCCGTCTCGCCCCTGTACCAGACCACCTACATTGAGGGGCTCGGCAACCTCTACGAGAAGGACTGCGGCGCGCGCTCCGGCTGGATGTTTGCCGTGAACGGCGTTTTCCCGAACTACGGTGCATCGGACTGCACCGTGCAGGACGGTGATTCCATCCGCTGGCTGTATACCTGCGACCTCGGCAGCGACCTTTCCTGAATATCGTCTCCCATGCGGCGCATCCCATACCGGATGCGCCGCTTTTTGTGTGCTGAGGCATGGTAGGGGAGCGGCGTCCTCGACGTCCCGTGAGGCACCTGCCGATCGGTACAGGGAACATGAAAAAAGCAAACGCTCCCGATTTGTCATTGCGAGGAGCGAAGCGACGTGGCAATCTCGGGAAGGCACTTACAGTTCGTACAGGCCGTCATTAAAACAGCGTGCAACAATTGTGTCTGCAGCGGCGCTCCCTGAGCGCCATGGAGACTGACAAAATACACCGGCGTTGATCCCGCGGCAATCTCGGGCAGGCAGCTGCGATTTCGCCGACGGTTCTCCCGTTATCCGTCCGTGTACTGCGAGATTGCCACGGCCCCTTCGGGGCCTCGCAATGACAATTCGGAGGCGTTAACCATTTTTACGGCAGCTTGTACGGGCTGCAAGTGCGTCGCCGGGCGAGGCATGCCTCGCCCCTACAAGGCGATATCCCGGTCACGAAAAACTGCCCGGCGCGAAAGCGCCGGGCAGCCATTTTCTTATGTGCGGGACATCAGCGGGTCCTAGCGATCTCGATGGTGTTCGTCTTTTCCTTCAGGACAAGGACATCGCCGGTGTCCGTGCTGATGTGGGCCAGATCAGCCTGCGTCAGCTTGTAGTCGTCCGTTCCGGCGGCGACCACCGTGCCCCACATCATGAGGTTACCGGTGATCACAACGTCATGGTCGAGCGCGCCGCCGATGGTCACATAGCCGTCAGAGGTCTTGCTGAGGTTGCCGTCTTCATCGCTCTTGGAGTTGAGCAGGTAGATATCGCCGTTCAGCTCCGCGGTCTGGCCTGCAGGCGTGGGATTCAGAACGATGCTCGCCGTGGCGTCGCCGTTGACAGCCGCGAGATAGCCGATGTCGTTCTTCATCGTGATATTGCGGAACCTGCCGCCGTTGATCTCGATGGTCACGAACTTCATGGCATGCAGCAGGCCATAGGTACCGGTGACATTTTCAACAAGGCAGTCGTTCACAACGCAGCGCGCGGGCACATAGGTGCTCAGAGACATGCAGTTTCCATAGACGATCAGGCCGTTGTAGCCGGTCAGGTCATGGAACCAGCCGCCGTTGATGGTCAGCAGGGTCTCCGTCTTGCTTGCGCCGAGATTGAACACTCCGCCGCCTGCGCCGAAGATCATGTTGGCGATCTCAAAGCCGTCGTTCACAGTGACCTGTGCGCCGGAGCCGATACTGAAGGAGGCATTGACACCGCTCTTCAGATACTTGCTGTTGCCGTCCACGCGGAAGTTCTCGATGGTGACGTTCGCTTCCTTGATGTCAAACATATAGCCGGAGGTGTTCGTAGCATCACGGCGGACCATGCAGCGCTTGGCATTCTCGCCGAATTCGTTGAAGTTCAGCGAGCAGTCTTCCGTGATCTGAATGCGGTAGACCAGCGAAATGACAAAGTTCGCATCATCGGGGATGGTTTCCATGGCATCGACACGGGCCTTCAGGATCTCCTTGGCCTTCTCGAACGTCTTGACCGGCGTCTTAACGGTCAGGCCGTCGTTCGTGTCATTGCCGTTGCCGCTGAGGTAGACGACGATGTCGTTCGTCTTGACCTCGGCAAAGACCGCCGTGTTGTTCTCATTGACCTCGAGGTAATAAGCGCCGTCGATGTCGTTGACAACATGTACCTTCTCCATGTCGCTCGGCTGCAGGGCATAAGCGCCCTCGCCCGTTCCGCCGGAGATGGTGGCTGCGCCGACGAATTCCTTGGCCAGCAGGATGGGGAGCTTGCCCTTCAGCTTGGTCAGGCCCTCCGGCACGCGAATCGCGACGTCCTTGTAGGACCCATAGGCGTTGTTGATGTAAATCGGGTCCTGGAAATCGGTATCCTCCGTCGGAATGAGGGTAACGTTGTGGGTTGAAAGGGTCAGCGCGTTGATCGTCTCGCCGTTCTTGTCCGTGTTGCCGGCAAACTTCACGCCGCCGATCACGACGGTAGAGCCGTCATTCGTGGCAGAGATGCAGGCGAGGTTCGCGCCCGTCGTCGTCATGGAATTGTTCACAAACGCGCCGCCGAGCAGGTTCACTTCCACAGGATGGCTGCCCATAATGTTGATGACGCTCGCAACGGAGCCGCCCACGTTATCGGACAGCTCGCCGCCATTCATCGTGAAGACGGTCTTATTGTCCTTCTTGTTGGACTTGAGGTAGATCGCGCCGCCGGTGTACTTGGACGTGTTGCTCGAGATCTTGCCGCTGTTCAGGACCAGGGTAGAGTTTTCCACATAGAATGCACCGCCCTGTGCGCCGAAGCAATTCGTGACAACGGCGTTGTTCATCGTCATCGTCGCATAGTTCACCAGATAGATGGTGTTGCTCGCGGGAGCGGAAGCGGGCAGTCCGGAGAAGACCTCGGCATTGCCGTCGATCGTGATGTTCGAGAGCGTCAGGCTGCCGCCGTCCACGGCGATCATGTTGCCCGTGCAGGACGGAGCGCGCTTGACGATGCAGTCGCGGCCCTTGAGGTCCCACGTCTGCTCATCGAGCACGGTCACGGTATGCGTGACCCAGATGACACCGTCTGTGACCTTCGGAGAGATGAGAGCCGCAGCCGCAGCAAACGTGCGAACCGGGGTCTCCTCCGACAGGCCGTCGTTGGAGTCGCTGCCCTTGACACCGTCCAGATAGACCGTCGCGCCGACATAGGTGTCGTTGAGCCAATAGGCAAAGAGCGTCATGTTGTTCGTGACCGGAGTCGCGAAATCCCATTCCGCGCCGCTGGCGGTGTGCCAGCCGAGGAAGGTATCGTCAGTCTTGACGGGATCGGCGGGCTTTTCGACCGTGCTGCCGTGCTGGACCTTGACCTGCACCGGTGTCGTGCCGTTGACGGCATTGAACGTGACGGTATGCTGGATCAGGCCGTCAGACAGCGTGACGGTGACGTCCTCGGTCAGTCCGGCCAGGATGTAGTTGCTGCCGTGGCTTGCCAGACGGCCGCTCGTTGCGGAGACGTCATAGACCTCATAGCCCTCGTCAGCGCGGGCGATAAACTCGACAAAGTTCACATTCTCCGGGAGCGTCAGCTCCGTGACGGCCTTGCCTTCGACATAGGCCGCGCTGTGCTCGGAGACGAAGGTGACGTGGATCGGCTCCTTCGGCTCGGTGGGCTCGGGTTCGGTGGGCTCGGGCTCCGTGGGTTCCGGCTCCGTCGGTTCGGTCTCCGTCGGCTCCGTGGGCTCGGTCTTATCCTCCGCAGCCTTCAGGAAGCGGCACAGGAGCGTAGCGGCCTCAGCGCGGGTCAGAGGGTTCTGCGGCAGGAAGCTGCCGTCCGGATAACCGGTCAGGACACCTGCCGTCTGCATGGTCTCCACAGCCTCTTCCGCCCAGGCGGCGATGTCGGCTGCATCGGTGAAGGTCTTAACCTCCTCGATCTCGGGGAGGGTCTTGTCCAGCAGCTTCAGCAGCCGCAGAAAGATGGTGGCAGTCTCCTGCCGGGTGGCCGCGCGGTCCGGGGCAAACGTGCCGTCGCCGTCGCCGGTCACAACGCCGTTCTCGGCGGCCCATGCGACAGCGCCCGTGTACCAGGTGCCCGCTGCCACATCGGAGAAGCCGGTAGAGGCATTGTCGTCCGTTTCCGCACCGGCGGCGCGCGCCAGAACGGTCACAAGCATGGCACGGGTCAGTGTGCCCTCGGGATCAAACGCCGTGTCGCTCACGCCCTTGAAGTAACCGGCGGCAACGGCTTCCGTGATGGCGTCATACGCCCAGTGGTCCTTCGAGACGTCCGTGAACCCGCCGCCCTCTGCCGCGAAGGCAGAGGGGAGCGCGGAACACAGGAGGCACACGACCAGCAGGACGGACAGCACCCGTTTCATCAGTTGATTCATGGTTTCCTCCTATTCTGAGCTTAATGCTCCAGCGTGGGGAGGCTCCCGGCGGGGAGCGCCACGGCGTCCTGACTGCTCAGCTCGGTCTGGGCCAGCGTGCAGGTCTCGCTGAAGTTGAAATCGCCGGTGCGGTCGAGATCCATCGCGCCGCTCTTGGAAGCGAACAGGCCGACAACGGGCCATGCAGCCTCGTCGAACGTGCCGCGGAGGACGGCCTCCTCGGTCTCCTCGTTGATCGCGATGATGCTGGAGGAGTCCTCGCCGTTGAAGCGTGCCCAGTAGATCCAGCCGGTCTCCATATCATAGTACAGGGACTGATACATATGCTGGCCCGTAATAGCAAGGGACTTGTCCGTTGCGATGGTGTGCAGGAGGCTCAGCGTGTAGCCGTCACCGCTCGGAGCGATGCCGATGAGGTGGATCGTGCCGGAGGCAGACAGCATATAGAAGTAGTTGTAGGTGCTGTCGTGGCCCGCATAGGCAATGCCCGCAATGGCAGTGAACGCACCCTGCAGATTCCATAGGCCGCGGTAGCCGTTCTCGGTGGTCGGATCGACGAGCATCAGGTAGTAACCATAGGTGCCGAGCGTGAGGTCAAGGTTCGGGCTGTAGGCCATATCGGACATAAACAGGTCGCCGGTGTAGCACAGCTCCTTGGCTGCGTAGCCGTTTTCGGCATCAAGGCTGTAAAGGTTGCCGTCGCCGGAGGCCAGCAGCGTATCGCCCGTCTGGACGACGGAGTAGTAATCCTGCTCCAGTGCACCGGTGAGGTACTTGTAGTTTGCAGAGTCGACATCGATGTCGGCAACAAAGCTCTGGCCGTCTGCATTGTGAACGATGCCGGTCAGCGTCGTGTTGTTCTGCATGACCGTGATGGTGCACTCGGCTTTGACGGTGCCGTCGAGCTTAGAGGCGGCGGTGATGACTGCCGTGCCCTCGCTGACTGCAGTGACAACGCCGTTTGCATCGACGGTGGCGATCTTCTCATCGGAGGAGGACCAGACGATGGAGCGGTCGGTCAGGTTCCACGGGGTCACGAAGGCCTCGAGGGCGGTCTTGTTGCCGCTGTAGAGCGTGGCGCTCGTCGTGGTGAGCTGGACCTTCTCAGGCTTGTCGGTCTTGCCGGTGGAGCCGCCCTGGCCGCGAACGATATACAGGCCGGTCATTTCGCCGGGCAGATCGGAGAGTGCCGTGCCGGCACCGGTCGTGAGGTCAAGCTTCACGAGCTTGTAGGTCGGACGTGCCCAGCTGGAGGCTCGCACGAACTGTGCCCAGTAGAGCTCGCCGGTAGAGTGGTCAAAGGCCATGGACTGCAGATAGTTTGCCTTGAAGCCGATCTTGCCGACGTTCGTCAGCTCGCCGATCTTGCCGTCCTCAGTCAGACGGAAGCTGTAGAGGTAGGTGTTGCGCGTGGAGGCGTTGATGACATAGAACGTACCGTCGTCGCTGATGGCCAGCACCTGCGGCACTTCGCCGTCGCGGGACGAGGGCATCATGTCGCTCGTGATCGAGCCGACCTCAGTCAGCTCGCCAGTGAACATGTCGACGGTGACGAGCTTGCCGTACTGCGGCTCGCCGTTCTCGTCATTGAGGACCGCCATGGCGTACAGCTTGCCGTCGGCCTTGTTATAAGCCATGTCGATCAGAATGGCGTTCAGGTAACACACGGGCGTCGGCTCGAACTTGCCGTGCTGCATAACGTACAGATAGCCATCCGTCGTGCAGGCTACGGTGTAGCCGTTGACATACTCCGCAGAAGCGAACTGGACATCGGTCTCTGCTGCAGTCTCCGGGGTCTTGGCTGTATCCGGCTCAAAGCGCGCCCAGGTGTTGTTCGTCGCGTTGAAGGCGAAGAAGCCATTGAGCTCCACTGCG
This sequence comes from Faecousia sp., assembly GCF_048519415.1. NCBI lineage: Bacteria > Bacillati > Bacillota > Clostridia > Eubacteriales > Oscillospiraceae > Faecousia > Faecousia sp. The sequence goes on from NZ_DBFZUT010000067.1 coordinate 15,754, forward strand.
GGCTCTTCGTCGCCGTCGTCGCCGCCGAGGCCAAGCTCGAGCTCATAGGCTCTTGCGTTGCCCGCATAGTCCACGACCGCAACAACGACCTTGTCCTGCTTCATGGAAGCAGCGTTGACCGAAAGGCTCAGTGCCTCGTTTGCCGTCTGCTGGTTCGGAGAGAGCGTTCCGATAAGCTTGCCGTCCGTCGTGAGGAACTGGATGGCAGAGATGTACTGGTTATCCTGCGCCGCGATGTTGATGAGCTTGCGGCCCGCAGGATCGCTGGAGAAGAACATCTGGGTGACGGCCGGTGCCTCGTTATCGACGGTAACGAGCGTCTCCCACGCTGCACCCTTGCCGAGGCCGGTATAATTGCCGTTCTCGTCGGCGGTGTAGTACTCCGGTACGGCAGTCAGGACGAGCTCGAGCTTCGTGTTGTTCGGGAGCGCATTGCCCTCGTTGTCCGTAAACCTCCAGCTGATGCCCTTCGTCGTAACGGTGTTGGACCAGTAGCCGCCGTTCGTATAGTAGAAGGCGCCGGACTGCTTGCCGTAGTCCTTGCTGAAATAAACCTCGCCGGTCTCTGCATTGCGGATGACGTAGCTGACGTCCTGCGCATTGCGGATCAGGTTGTAGTTTATGGTCATGAGCGTATCGCCCGCGCGGACAGCCGTGCGGTCAGCAAGGAACGCATCATCGTTGGCGTAGAGGTTCACACCGAGGTTGAAGGTGTTGCCGCTGCCCGCCTTCTTCACATTGTAGTAGTTCTCCCGCGCGATATTCAGGTACTTGTGCGGCATCTCGTTGAAGCGATCCTCGGCATAGACGCTGGTATCGAACATGGAGGAATCCGTCCAGTTGCCCCAGAAAGCCAGGAACGGGATGGACTGGCTGACGCCAAGCTTGCCCTCGGCATCGGTCTCGGCATTCAGGTAGACATAACCCTCGAGGTAGTTGCCATTGGAGAAGTTCTCCTCCATATACTGCTTGCCTTCCTCGTTCAGGCTCAGGGTTGCCTTGACCTGCACACTGCCGTTGGCCGGGACGGTCACGACGTCGTTGCTCTGCAGGCTCTCAAGCGTCTTGCCCTCATAGGAGCCGCCCTCGAGAATGTCGTTAAGGATCTGCGCATCGACCTCGTCGGCAGTGCCGTCGCCGTTCAGGTCGGCCAGAGAAGCGTCTGCAAGCAGCTCCAGTCCGGCGGCATGGTTCAGGATCGCCATGACGTCGCCGTCGTCGAGCTTGCCGTCTCCGTTGAGGTCGTAGCCCGCCGCATCGGTCGTGAAGACCGCATTTGCGCCGACTGCAACATCGTTCATGGCGATGAACTTCGTGCCGGACTCTTCATCCGTGACTGTTTCCGGCGCAAGCACACTGGCGCTGAGCCTGTAGGAGACGGACTTGTCCGTCAGGTTGTTGACATGGAACGAGAAGCTGTAGGTACCGGTGCGGGCGGGATCGTCGCCGAACTCCACCTTGACCTTGCCGTCGTCATTGCCGTCAATGGTCACATAGGCGGGGCTGTTCACGGCGTTCTCCACGTTGCCAAGGCCGGAGCCCTGTCTTCTCGGGGAGTACTCCACGTCGGAATCCGGGTCCATGATGGGAACGGCCGTGCCCATCATCAGGCTCTGCGCCAGAGCGCGGACCGTCAGGCCGGCCTTTTCCGCAAGGCCGTTCTCACGGATGTACTGCGCGACAACGGCTGCCTGACCGGCAGCAGACGGAGACGCCATGGACGTGCCGCTCATCAGGCCGTAGGTGCCGTCCGTGCGCGTGGAATAGATGTTGCCGCCGGGGGCGGTGATCTCGGGCTTCAGAGACAGATCGCCGGGTACGCCCCAGGAGCTGAAGGAGCTCATGGTGATAACGCCGCCGGTGGCGTTCATGTCGGTATAGACGCCGCTGCCGTGGACGGTCAGCTTGCCGCCCCAGACGCCGTTTTCGTCCTGCGTGGCCGAGGCGAGGATCGCCTTCATCTGGTCAAGGCGGATTGTGATGAACGGGAGCTTCTTCGTGCAGGCCGCATAGATGGCATCGAAGCCGTCAACATTGTTATAGACGATAATGGCGGCAGCCTTCGCGGCATCCGCATTGATCTGCTTATCGGTGAAGGCAACGCCGTTGCCGCGGGAGACAAGGACGATCTTACCGGCCGTGTTCGCAAAGTCGGACTTCTCGCCGCCGTACTTTGCGGTGTCGTCCGGGTCGGTCGGATCGCCGATGAACACGAAGTCATATTCCGTGCCGCTCTTGTCCTCGGACTTGTCGAGCGTCGTAAAGGCTGCGCTCTTGCAGGTCGCGCCGCCGGTGAACGTCTTGCCTGCGCCGTCGGCGTAGGTGTAGTTCGCGCCGTTGACCGTAAAATACTCCGCGGTGTTGGCGATGTTGTCGGCACTGGCGACGGCCAGAGAATTCTCATAGGCGCCGGGGGAGCCGACGCGGCCGGTGTTGGAATCCTCGGCAAACAGCAGGCCGTTGACGGAGTCCTCTGCCCAGTTTCCGGAGTTACCGGCAGACATGCAAACGACGGTATCCGTCTCGTCCAGAGAATCCATGACATTGTCGAAGTACGCCTCGCCGGGGGTCGTGAAGCCGACCGCCGCGGAGCCAAGGGACAGGTTGACGCTGTCGCAGTCCAGAACGATGGCATCCTCGATGGCGGCGATGTAGTCATCGGCATAGGCGCCGCCGTTCTTGCCGAACACCTTCATAACGACGACCTGCGCATCGGGCGCAACGCCGACGACGCCGTTGTCAGCGTAGGTGTAGGTGCCGTCCGCATTTTCCACATAGCGGTTGGCCGTGGCGATACCGGCAACGTGCGTGCCGTGGTCGCCCTGCTGATCGTTGTCATGCGTGATGTCGAGAGTGGCGTCAATATAGTTGAAGCCGAAGGCGATCTTGCTGCTGACATACAGAGCATTGCCGGTCAGGCCCTCATAGCGCTCTGCGGCATGCAGCTGCGGCAGGACCTCGTTGATCTTCGCGGCGGTCAGCAGATCATAATCCGCGATCTGCTTGCCGTTCTTCGTTGAGGTAACCAGCAGGCTGTAATCGAACGCAGCGCTGTTGAACGACGGATGGTCTGAATCCAGGCCGGTATCGACAATGGCGATGCGGCTGCCCGCACCGGTATAGCCCTCGAGCCAGGCGTTGTAGCTGCCGATCATATTGCCGGAGGAAATGGTGTTGAGATCGGCCTGCTCGCGCGGATCGATGCTGTACTGCGGAACGAGCATGACGCTCTTAACGCCCTTCAGCGCTTCGACCTCGTCCATCTTGCCATAGGGCAGGTCAACGGACATGGCGTTGGCGGCCAGCGTCAGGTTCCAGTGGACGTTCAGCGTCTCGCCGGACAGCACGTTCGCAGAGATCTCTGCGGCCAGCGCCGCCTGCTTGGCTTCGAGCGCCTTGGAGGCTGCCATGGCGGCAGCATTGCCGGCGATGCCGCGGGTAGCGTAGCCCTGCTGCAGGACGGGCTTGTCCTCCAGCACGACGAACACACGCACGACATCGGTGTCGGCATAGGGAGCCTCTTCCGTTTCGGTCTCGTCCGCAGCGGCATTGTCTTCCGTTGCAAGCTTCAGGCCGTCGGTGGAGATCTCATGATAATTCGCGGTCTGATCCTCCGCCATGGCGGAGACGCCGGACAGCCGGCCGGTGACCATGCACACGACCAGCAGCAGCGAAAGGACCCGTTTCAGATTCCAGTGCTTCATTCTTCTATCCTGCGCTCCTTTCATGCGAGATTCTCAAGGTAGACCATGATGATCTTCGCAAACTGGGCGCGCGTTGCCTGGCCCTGCGGCTCCAGCATGCTGTCGCCGACGCCGTTGACGACGCCGTTAGCAGCAGCCCAGCGCATGGCGGGAAGCGCCCAGCTCGAGACCTTTGCGGAATCCTTGTATGCATTGAGTGCGGTGACATCCGTCTTCCAGGTGTTGCCCTCGCTCTTCCAGCAGCGGAACAGCATGGTGACCATCTCCTCGCGGGTCACATTCTGCTCCGGCTTAAACGTGCCGTCTTCATAGCCCTTGACGAGGCCCTGCTTGCTGGCCCACTGCACATAGGGCGCATACCAGCTGCCGGCCTTGACATCGGAGAAGCTCGTTCCGGTATAGTCGGACGTCTTCACACCGGCCATGCGGCCGAGGACCGTGACGACCATGCCGCGCGTCAGAGTGGCATCCGGGGAGAACGTCGTCTTGCCCGTGCCCTTCATCAGGTCATTGCCGAGGACATAGTCCACAGCATTGTGATACCACTGCGTCTGATCGACATCCTTGTAGCTCTTGGACGGGCAGTTCTTACCGTTGCAGGCCACATAGATCCTGATCGGGAAGTCAGCGATCTTCGTCGTCTCATAGTTCTTGTCCGTCACCTTGGCGCCGGACACCTTGAAGGTATAGCTCTTCGTCGCTGCGTTTGTGAACGTCAGCGTCAGCACGGCCTGATCGGCCTCGGCTGCGCCGCCGACCCAATTGCAGACGACCTTTCCCTTATACTTTGTGTTTGCCACTGCAAGCGGCAGACCCTTTTCGGTCTTGCTGAGCGTCAGCGAGCTGTCGTAGCTGAGCGTGAAGGCTCCGCTGCGCACGGCGCTGCCGCCGCGAAGACTGAGTGTGACTGTGACCGTGCCGTCCGCGGCATTGGCCGTGCCATAGAGCGCCGGAGCGTCCGCAGCGGACACCGGCAGGACCAGGCAAACCAGCAGCAGGCAGGCCAGCAGCAGCGCAGTCAGTTTTTTGCGCATTGCATATCCCATCCTTTCCTTTTTGCTCGTTAGCGCTTTGCTCCGCTAACGCGTAATGAACTGCGACTCTAATTATGCCACAGGCTGTATGGAAATGCAAGGAAAAATTTGCCTGACTTTCTGTTTTTCTGTCGTGGAATATCCATATTAAATGTCCTTATTTGCCAGCTAATCACAATTCGTTCCCTTCTGGTGTGCTGATCGCTCTATTTTCTTTCACAAATATTCTTTCATCTCCGCGTATATTCGTCTTACATTTCGTCTCTCATTTCAGCCGTATGCAGACAGCTGTCCGCAACACAGAGACTTAAAAACTCCTGCGCATGCAGTGCACACGCAGGAGCTTCGGATATTTGGGATCAGGGAATATCGCGGATGACTTCCTCGGGCGGAAGATCGAGCTGCTCCGGCTCGCGCAGGAGCTTTTCAAAGTACTTCATGACGGTCGCGTAATAGAAGCCGTCCACGATACGCTCATCCGTATTCATGACGAAGTCGACATAGCGGCGCGTGACGGGCTTGCCCTGCAGATCGAGCTCGACCTTGCGGTACTTGCGGCCAAAGGCGACGAAGACGGGAAGGTTGCCGAAGTTATAGAGGTGGTGGACGATGGGCGGAATGCCAAGCGAGCCCATGGACGTGAAGATGACCGTGCCATGGAAGGGGCTGAGGTCCGTCAGGAACGCCGGCAGCATGCCGAAGTAGTCCAGCGTCTTCAGGAACCAGACAACAAACTTCAGCAGGAGACGCGGCATACTGGCCAGCAGAGCCGCGACATGGTCGAACGTGCTGTCGAGCGGGGTGTTTTTGACCTCGTCGATGAGGGCGTTCAGCTTCTCATAGACCTCCTTCGTCGTGTCCGTCGGCTTGAGGTGGAGCTTGATGGTCGTCTCCTCGCCGTCCGTGCGCATGTCCTTCTTGATGGTCATGGTGAACTGGACGTCGTCATCGCGCTGGTAGACGCGCTGGCCGGAGAAGAAGCGGTTCACGCCGGGGTACTTTGCGATGCAGCGGACATAGGCCGCAAGCAGCACATGCGTCAGGCCGAAGGACTCCATGCCTTCCGCGCGCTTCTGGCGGATGTAGCGCTCGACCTTCGAAATTTCGAACGTTGTCTGGATGGAGTTGCAGGCATCGTTGCGTGTGGGCATGATGTAGCCCGCGACAATGTTCATCGGGCTGAGCGTACGGATAAGACGGCCGTCCTTGCGGTCGCCCCACGTCGGGTGGTAAGCGCCGTCCGTGAACGGCCGCATCGCGAGCACGGCGACGACGGCGCTGCCGGCCATGGCGATGTTGGAGATCTTGACAAGGCGGTACCAGACGGCAATCGTGCAGCCGGCCACTGCCAGATCATAGATGAGGATGGCCAGCGGGACCAGCAGCGTGAACAGCAGCGGATAGGACACCGGGATCTTGCCGGTGATGGTCAGGCGATAGATCAGGTAGAGCAGCAGGTACAGGACCCAGCACATCACGACATAGCGCATATAGCCGAACAGGGCGTAGCCGCCGTGCAGGTGCAGGTCGAGCGCCGCCTGTCCGAAGTAGACGCAGGCCCAGAAAATGGGCTTCGACGTGCGATAGAACCGCGTCTCCCCTTCCAGCACGAGCTGGAGCGCAAAGCCGAGGCTCACCGCCATCGGCAGGACCTTCTGGAACCAGATGTTCACGGTGCTGATCACGGCTCCCTCGCCGAGGCAGAGCGCGAGGATCTGCAGAACGATGGAAGCCAGCGACAGGGCCGCGGCGATCCAGGTCAGCGGATTTTTCCGGCTGACATAAAAACGGGTCTGTTGTTTCATGGTTTCCCTCTCTTTCTAGGGAACCTCTGAATAAATCGGCTGCGGCGCTCAGCGGGTCTTTCGCCCCAACTTATCGGTTTGAAAATCTTGAAATATTGCGCAGCCGTTGGCGGCTTTGCCGCCTTACGGATGCGGCATGCCCCTTGCGGGTACACAAAGT